>NZ_JBNUPE010000003.1:0-180695 GCF_050409585.1 Facklamia sp. P9177 | reverse complement strand
TTCTTACGGTTTTGAAATAAAAAAAGATTTTTATAAAAAGGCAAAAGAAGAGATGTTATCTAATGTGCCTTTGCAAAGCAGTTTATTTTAAACAATAAAAGAGGAGGATAAATAAATGCTACCAAAATTTAGAGCGTGGGATAAAGCGACAAACAAAATGCGAGGTTGTTATGGATTTAATGAGATGGAAAACGAAGTATACGTATCTAGTGTCGCTAATGACGAGTTTAATGGGAGATTAAGAACAGTTCATGCTGTTAAATGCAGACCTGATGAAGTTGTTCTTATGCAATCAACATTTCTTAAGGACAAAAATGGTACCGACATCTTTGTCGGCGACATAATCAAAACCGACTCAACACAGGGTGTGGTTTTATACGATGTTTTAGAGGGCTTATATCACATTAACGGAGATCCCTTGCAGTATTTCGTTAGCGAAACGAATTCTAATAATTCTCAAACCGAAATTCAAGTCATCGGAAATATCTATGAAAACCCAGAACTATTGGAGGACTAAAAATGAAAAGAGAAAAACTTGAAACCTATTTAGGTAAGAATGTCGAATTATCATTTTTTGATGGCGATGTCATTCGTGGTGTATTAAAAAAGAGTGAATATCCAAAATATTATTGTTGTTTTAGGCCTATAAAGAGTAATACATATTTTAGGACCAGTCACGTTAAAAAAATAAAAGAGTTATTGGAGGACAAGTAAATGAAAGAATTAATAAAAGAAATTGAACAGTTTGTCGATGATGCCTTAGACCCAGATGTTGAAGATTTTTTATTAATGCTAAGAGATAGGTTACTTGAACTGGAAAAGAAGGAGGCTGATTAAATGTTAACAAAAGAATTTATTAAAAAAGTTAAAGAGATTAATGAAGATTGGGAAATCGGAGTAGTGGATAAGGGTATATACATTAAAATAGGTAGTGCATATTATTGTAGTGTAAGAACTAGTGAAACCTATGCGCTCGATACAAGATATGAAAATTTTTATGAAATGAGCGAATCAGATAAAGAAAACCTTTTAAAACTATGCGTAGAATACGCTTCGACACCGATTGAAGAGCGAGAAATAAAATTATCAGATGTTGAAAAGAATGTCTTGGAAAATGTATGTGATATATATTATTTGGCAAGAAATAAAGCAGGGTGGTTATATGCTTATTATGATAAACCACACAAAGCATATGATGCATATTGGTCTACCAGCGATAATGGTGAACGTATCGAATTAAATGATAATTTATTCCCTTTCATCAAATGGGAAGATGAGGAACCGACTAAGATTAGCGATTTGTTGGAGGTTGACTAAATGAATATGAATCAATTAAAGTTTAAAAACTTATGTGCTGATTTATTTGATTTATCGACTGAGAATTTATCAGAGAGAGAATTAAACATGTTATCCAAATCGGTAAATTATGCAAAATGCATCATTGACAAAGAAAGTAAAAGGAGACAACTAAATAAAGAGGTGACTAAATGCACCTAATCATTCCAGTGCTTTTAACCGTACTTATCATGTCAGCAATTTACAGAAAGGACGAGTTTGATTGAAAGAAAAAGAATTCACCGAATCAATAAACAATTTAATTCTGTTAGGAAAAGAGCAAGGACTAAGCACAAAAGGAATTTCAGACAAATGGCATACTTTTGATGAGCTTTACTATCATCGCATGATGTTGTTTGCTATTATCTGCAATCAAAACAAAGAGATTGCATGGAAAGCTAAAAAACATAGTGACGGAACAATGTTTGAAGATAGTTTTAATGTTGGAATTAATACTCCAGAAGGTCAATATACTTATCACTATCATTTAAAAGATTGGGATATGTTTAATGTAAAAGAATTGGAATATGCGCCAGAATATGACGGGCATAAACCAGCAGATATTGATAGGTTGTTAAGTATTTTAGTGGGGAGTGAAATCGTTGAAAAAACGTAAGGCAGGCGACCGCTACCGTCCGATTGTAACGATCAAGAAGATGAAGAATGGGAAAGCAACCGTTATTGAAGCGAGTGGGAACACTTATATCTTAAGACACCCTGACCAGTATAGGAGGAAAGCATGAAGCAATTTAAGATTTTAGTAAAAGATGTTCACGGAAATCAAAGATATGTTTACTTTGATGCTAAAACGATTCAAGAAGCAGAAACTGAAGCAAAAGCAAAATATCATTCAGTAGTTGCCATTGAAGAAGTAACGCCAAGCATGGATCTGTTCGAGGTGTTTTAAAATGACGAATGATAGGCACAGAGCAGTAGCGAGAGCAAAGTATAATACGTTTTTGCGACTATCAAAAAAGATAAAGCATCTAACGCTGAAAGCTTTGAGAGGTATATTTGGAGGTGATTGATTGAAGCGCAGTACATTTAATTATATTCAGGATATATTGAGAGATTATCCGAAACTTGATAAATACATCGAAGAACGAGAAGAAGAATTGCGTTATCCGTTTAAACCAACCGATATTAATGCTGGTATTCAAGGCAATGGACGTAACGATAAGATGACTAATATGTTGATAACCATCGAAGAAGATAAAAGAATCACTGCATTAAGGCGTAATCAACGTGTTATATCGGACAATTTGGACGAATGCGATGAAGATACTAAAACAATTATTAATGAATTGTATCTCAAAAAATATCCTAGGTACACAATGAACGGATTGGTAGAAAATAAGATTATCTATTGTAGCAGAAGTCAGGCTTTTAATTTAAGAAATAGATTCTTCGAGAATATCGCTGATGATTTAGGACTAGATAAATAGATTGTGGACTTTTTGTGGATTTTGAAGGGTAGTATATGTGTTAAATTTGTATTGTGGGAAGTTAACAAACAGACCGCATTTTTAATCCCAGTTGGTGCAGTTCGCCTAGAGCGTGTGGAAAACTAACAGACTGGTCGCCGAAAGGTGAGTATATAAACAAAGTCTATGTATTGTGTTCTAAAAAATATAGACAAAACGACTTTTAGCAACTGTGGCGGAATAGGTAGACGCTTAAAAGGGATAAGACATATTACGTGGGCAACCCTTGAACAGTGATATGTTATGTAAGGTGCAAATCCTTACCAGTTGCATTGCGGACTTGTGATTGTTCCGCTCACTCGCAAAACCAAAACCACCTCCTTTCTTACCACCCTATGCGACGAGGGTGGTTTTTGGTATATTTAATTCATTAAATAATGAGGAGGCGAGAATATGGAAATCAGAGTCGTGGATAACGAGAAATCTAGAAAGGTAGTTTCGTTTTTACAGCTCGCAAATGATTACACTCCACAAGTTGGTAGAGAGATTAATTATCAAGGAAAAAGATACAAAGTAATCGATAATAATACAGGTCCGCTAATGCCAGAAAACGAAAAGTGGATTATGGTTGTAGAAATTAATTAAGTATAAAAAAAGGCATCTTAACCGGTGTCTTTTTATTATGCACAGAAAGGAGTGAGGCCGTGGCTAAATACGAGTATTGGATAACAGAAGAAGGTTTATTAGAGATCGAAGGTTGGGCAAGAGACGGCCTCACGGACAGACAAATATCTCACAATATAGGCGTGAGTGAGCAAACACTTAATAACTGGAAAAAGAAATACCCTTCAATATTTGAGTCCTTAAAAAAGGGTAAAGCCGTAGTAGATAGGCAAGTAGAGAATGCCTTACTTAAAAACGCACTCGGCTATAAATACACCGAGGAAATGGTAACAAACAAAGGCGAGGTTGTAGAAGTTGAAAAGTATGCACCGCCTAATACCACCGCACAGATATTTTGGTTGAAGAACCGAAAACCTAAAGAGTGGCGAGACAAACGTGAGACTGAAGTAAGCGGTGGAATGAATGTTAAGACTTCTAACCCGTACGACGAATTAAGTGTCGATGAGTTGAGAAAGTTGGCGGCTAAATATGGTGAAGATTGATGTTCAAGAGGTTCGAAAAGCTCTAGCTCGCAAGAGTTTTTTTGATTACTGTCAACTAACAACTCCTAAGTTTTATAAACCGTCACGGCAATATTTAATCGACTTATGTGATGACATGCAGGAGTTCTTAACAGACGATAATGATATTTTAGTGGTCAACGTTCCACCAAGACATGGTAAATCACTGACATCTACAAAATTTACACAGTGGCTACTAGGTTTGGATCATAATAAACGCGTTATGACAGGGTCATATAATGAAACTCTATCAACAAACTTTTCTAAACAGGTGCGTAATGCTATCTCAGAAGTGAAAGCTCAAGAAGATATTATCGTTTATAGCGATATTTTCCCCGGTACTAAGATAAAGTTTGGTGATGGGGCAATGAACATGTGGAGTTTAGAAGGAAGTCCAACCGTAAACTACTTAGCTACTTCGCCTACAGGAACGGCAACCGGATTCGGTGCCGATTTTATTATTATTGATGACTTGATTAAGAGTGCTGAAGAAGCAAATAATGCAAATGTTTTAGAAAAGCATTGGAGTTGGTTCACTGATACAATGCTATCCCGTTTAGAAGAGGGCGGAAAGTTACTTATCATCATGACGAGGTGGCACTCTAAAGACTTAGCAGGTCGCGTATTAACGGATTTAAGTAGAGAATACAAGATCAAGCACATTAATCTTAAAGCGAAACAAGATGACGGCACAATGCTTTGCGAAGAAGTGTTATCAGCTCGTGAATTTAACAGAAAAACAAAGTCGATGAGTCCTGAAATAGCCGCAGCAAACTACCAACAAAGTCCAATAGACATCGAAGGAGCTTTATACCGTGGATTCAAAACCTATACCGGCGAACTACCAGAATTTAAACAGATTCGATCCTATACGGATACGGCGGACACGGGGGCTGACTACCTCGCAACCTACATCTATGGCGTTACTTTCGATAATGAGGCATATATCTTGGACATCTTGTTTACAAAAGACGCAATGGAAATTACAGAACCAGCGTTAGCAGCGAAGTTGTACGAAAATAAAGTGAACGTTGCAAAATTTGAATCAAATAACGGTGGACGGGGCTTTGCAAGAAGCGTCGAACGCATATTAAATAGACAATTTAATAGCAATTACACAGTAATCAATTGGTTCCATCAAACCAAGAATAAAATAGCTAGGATACTGACTCATGCTTCATGGTGTGTGGAGCATATTTATTTTCCTGAAGGTTGGCATAATAAATGGCCAGAACTTTATGAACAACTAATGTCCTTTCAAAAAGAAGGCAAGAACAAACACGACGATGCACCCGACTCATTAACGGGGGTTGCTGAAGACGTGAGTCAATTTATTGTAGACGATAGCGACGTCGAAGAAGAATACGATATTTTAAGAAGAGGTTTCGGCTTCTTGTAAGGAGGTAATTAAATGCAAGATAACGCAACACCATTTATAAATTCTTTTGGGAAGCGAAAAAGACTTAAAAAGCGATTCCACGAAGAGTCGCGTTTAAGGTACCGCGTCAATGATATGAATAGCCTTCTCGATAACAACTATGAATTGCTAATCAAGTACATCAACCATCACCGTGAAATACAGCAACCTCGATTAATCGAATTACAAGACTATGCAAGAGGTGATAACCACACGATTTTAGAGTATAACCGAGTGAAAAATAAAGAAATGGCAGATAATCGCCTCGTTCATAACTTTGGTGATTTAGTAGCGACGTTTATTCAAGGGTATATTGCTGGTAAAGAAATAATTGTCGAATACTATGACGAGGAATTAGAAGAAGAAGAAAACGCGACAATTAATGACTTTCTACATGAAGTAGATCGACAGAACAATACGTATCAGCTTAACCGATCACTGATTAAGACGATTGCAGAAACAGGCAGAGCTTATGATTATGTTTATCAAAATCAAGAAGACAAGATCCGCATTCGTAAGTTTGATGTGAGACAGACTTTTGTTATTTATGACAACACCCACGCTGAACATTCCGTCGCTGCCGTAAGATACTACCCAAAAACGCAATTTACTTCTGAAGATGACAACACTTTAATCGTTGAAGTGTATGGTAATGATAATTACATTTACTTGTTGGAGCTTAAGCAAAACGAACTTTTTGATGAGGACATCGATGAATACGCAGTCAATCAAATCCAAATTACTGAATACCTTGGTAACGAGTTAGGAATTGGAGCCTATGAAACACATCTCAGTAAAATTGATGCTTACGACGCGGCACAATCGGATACAGCAAACTATATGCAGGATATTTCAGATGCCATATTGATGATCAAAGGTCTAATGCACATGCCTCGAAACTCTACACCGGAACAACAAATAGATTGGCTTCAAAAAATGCTGCAATCCCGTCTTATGCACTTGAAACCTCCTACTGACCAAGACAATAAACCGGTGGGAGATGTTGACGCGAAGTTCCTACAGAAGTCTTATGACTCGGGCGGTGCTGAAGCGTTTAAGACGCGTTTGAAAGACGATATTCACGCTGAAACAGGCGTGCCTAATTTAAGCGATGAAAAGTTTGGGGGCGTTCAAACGGGCGAAGCAGTCAGACAGAAAATGTTTGGTTTAGACCAACGTATTATTGACACGATGGCACATTTTGAGAAGTCACTGAAACGCCGATATGAGCTTATCGGCTACTTAGGTGTTGAAAATGGATCGATTCTAAATTTTAACATTGATCATTTAGATATTCGATTCACATTGAATTTACCGAAAGCACTTAAAGAAGCGATAGAAGCCTTCAACGCTTTAGGAGGAGAGATGTCTAACGAAACTATTTTAGAGATTACTAATATCACAGATAATGTCTCTCAAGAATTGGAACGTCTCAAGAAAGAAAAGATTGACGATGAAGGCTTAATACAAAACCTTGCTAAGAAACAAAGAATGACAGACTTGGCGGTGAATAGCGATGCCGAAGATCAAACCGAGTAATCTCCCGGACAACCTTTACTGGCGAGAACGCGTTAACGCAGAAATGATAAATCGCATCAAAGATGAAGAGTCTTTTCGCAAAGAGCTAGACACGCTTTATAGAGGAGCGCAAAAGAATATTGAAACAGAAATTGATGCTTTTCTACACAGATACGCCAGTAAAGAAGGAATTACTAAACAAGAAGCTAAAAAACGTGTATCAGCTATGGATGTAGAAGCCTTTGCTGATAAAGCAAAACGCTACGTAAAAGAGAAAGATTTCAGCCCTGAAGCGAACGCAGAACTTAAGTTATATAACTTGAAAATGCGAATGAACAGGGCTGAACTTTTAGTTTATCACGTTGACTTAGAATTAGTCGCTATGCATGACGGTCAGTATAAGTTGATGAAGAAGTTCATCGAGAATGGATTCGTTGATGAAATCATAAAGCAAAGTGGTATTTTAGGCGAAAGCGTACCTGATCAAGAAACAATCCGACGGATAGGTAAAGCTGTTTTAAATGTAAGGTACGAGGGTGCTACTTGGTCTGAAAATATTTGGCAAAAACAAGACCAACTGCGAATTGATGTAGCAAAGATGATGTCTAACAATTTGATGCGAGGAAAAAGCTCAAGAGACCTCGTACCAATACTAAGAAAAAGGTTTAAAGTGAGTACTTATGAAGCCCATCGCTTAGCTGTAACTGAACAAGCGAGGGTTCAAACCGAAGGTGCTTTAATCGTTTTTAAAGAGAACGGCTATGAGAAGTTTAACCTAATTCCAGAACCAAGCGCTTGCGATCTTTGTAAAAATGTAGCAGACAACAACCCATTTCTAGTAAGAGATATGATAATCGGACAAAACGCCCCACCCATTCACCCTCATTGCCACTGTGCAGTAGCGCCCGCCGTTGATGAAGCTGTTTTAGATGAACTGTTTAAAAAATATGAAGCAAACAAAGGAGCGATCTTATGAAAGTAAGAAAAGTTACTGCTGAATACAAGGAACTTAATACATTGAGTAAATTGGTATTTATTGCAAAAGACATCTTAAGTGGAAAGGCTCTAAAACATAAAGACGGTGAGATTCAAGTGACTTCTTATAAGTTCGTCAAAAAAGGTAATGACTAAAGAAGGGGCTTTTTAAAGCAACATAAAACGGGTCGAATTGATTTTGATATAGGAGGGAATATGAAAGAACTAATTGAAGAATTAAAAAAGATAACAATCGACGAGGAGAGACTTATCGGTGTATCACTCGATATCGGTTATGACCCAGAGTGGAATGAGACAACTATTGATGTCTCAGTAAAAGTTAAAGGGGAATTCGAACCCAAGGAATGAATTTGAGTTATAGGAGGTTAGTAAATGACAAAACCACGAGTAATAGACATTGAATTTGACGGTTCTGATTGCAATTGCTCGCTTTTAGGAAAAGCACGTATCTGGCTAAAAGCTAGACTATTTGAACTGAAATACTATATTAACCCCATTACTGTTCAATTGATATATAAAAATAAACCGTTCGGTGAGAAACTCAAATACCGAGTTCGAGTTAAAATTGTATTCTAACAACGAGAGATGTGATCGATGTGCGGCATATAGATAATGAATTAGCTAAGAAAATAAAATAACCTTTCGAAAGGAGTGAGGGAATGAAAGATAACGAAACGACGACTAACACTTTTCCGACAATAAGCATAATTCAAATCATTTTTGTTATCGCTAAGATTCTGGGTTATATCAATTGGTCTTGGTGGCTGGTCTTTGCACCACTGTTGTTCCAGATAGTTATTGCGTTGGTGTGTTTAATAATATTACTCGGAATCTACATTTACTTAGATAAAAAATAAAATAACCTTTTCAAAAGGAGGAAGTATGAGGAGAGTATTAATAAGGTTATCTAATAATGATTTAGAAGCTATAGCTAATGGTAGAGAAATAGAAATTGAGACAAATAATGTTGGGAAGATAGTTCTAACCCCGGCTATAACTCAAGATGTTGCGCTACCAATTATTAATGACCCGGTGAAACTAGTTAACACAACAATCAATAAACAACGTATCAATATTATGGAAAGTGCAAGTTGGTAAGTCCTAGAAATAGGGCTATTTATTTTGTCCAAAACGTGCTTATGACATTAAAAGACGCATGGAAATCCATAGTCAAACAAGACTCAAAAAAGGAGAAATGATTGTGAAGAAGAATCTCAGAGGACTACCTCTCAACTTACAACTATTTGCTGACTCTACTGAACCTACTGATCCAAATGCTAGCAACGATCAAGAAGAGGAAGTAAATAACGATGAAACAAACGTCGATGATGGAG
This sequence comes from Facklamia sp. P9177, assembly GCF_050409585.1. Taxonomy (NCBI): domain Bacteria; kingdom Bacillati; phylum Bacillota; class Bacilli; order Lactobacillales; family Aerococcaceae; genus Facklamia; species Facklamia sp. P9177. The sequence continues at coordinate 171,487 of NZ_JBNUPE010000003.1, read as the reverse complement.
AGAAGAAGTTTAGTCAAGAAGAGCTAAACACTGTTGTTGAAGAACGCTTAAAGCGAGAACGTGAAACGGCTAATAAAAAACAAAAGGAAGCTATCGATAAAGCAGTAAAAGAGGCATTAGCAAAAGAAAAGACTTTAGCTAAAATGTCGGATGCTGAAAAACGCGAACAGGAATTAAAAGATCGTGAAGAAGAAATAGCTGCAAGAGAAGCAGAAGCCGATTATAAAGAACTCTTATCAGACACTAAAAATGTTTTAGCAGATAAGCAGTTTCCTACAGAGCTTGCTGAATTAATCGTCGTTAAAGGCGACGTCGTAGAAACTAACGAACGTATTAATCGCTTCGAAGAAATCATCAAACAACGTGATGCTGAGCGTGATAAAGCTCGTCTGCGTCAAAAGGATCCTCGTGTTGGAGGACAATCATCGTCAAGCAATTTATCGGAAGGTGCAAGAATCGCTAAAGAACGCAATGAAAAACAACAAAAACCAGTTGTATCTAACTGGGGTTAAATTAACAAGGAGGAAAACAAATGCCATTTATTAAAGATGTTGAATATCAAGGGAAGGTTAACTTCTTAAAATCTGCTCACGTTGTAGCATTTACGCAAACCGCTACAAAAGCAATGGATAAAAAAGGTAAAGGGGTTATTCCAGCAGGAACCGTCTTCCCTGCTAACGACGGAACGGCTATCGGTATTTTATATAACGATGTCGACGTATCAGCAGGAGATCAACCTTGTTCGGTAATTGTTGAAGGTTATATCTTAAAAGACCGTTTACCTGTAGAGCCAACTGCTGAAGCAATTGCCGCAATGAAAGAAATTAAATTTTATTAGGAGGAAAGTAAATGCCAGACATTTTAGATATTTTTAACAATCAGAACGTCATTGACTATGTTGCTAACAAGGAATATGACGCTCAAGCGGGGGAAGCTTTATTCCCATCCATGAAACAAGAGTCACTTGAGATGGAGTATTTGAAGGGCTCTAATGAAGCACCAGTAACAGCTTCAGTTCACGCTTTCGACACTGAATCTGAAATTGCTTCTCGTGATGGTGGTCAACTCGTTCGTGAGAAGATTGCGTTTATCAAGCGTAAAATCCAAGTGAACGAAGAATTGCTATTACGTTTAAACAGCATAAAAGAAACGTCTCCTGCTTATAAATCTATTATCGACACGATTTATAACGATATTGATAATATGGTGCGTTCGGTTAAAGTTCGCGTAGAACGTATGCGTTACGAAGCTTTAGCTACTGGGAAAGTTACGGCTAATGAGAACCACGCTAAATTTGAAGTTAACTATGGTTTCCGTTCTGATCAATTACAAACTGCGGATTGGTCACAAGAGAATGCTGACATTTTAGGAGATATTGAAAAATGGATTGATTCTCTAGTTTTGGCAACCGGTATTACACCGGGGCGTATCTTAACTACCCGTCAAGTTGTTCGCAAAATTGCTAACTCTGTTAACATCAAGAAAGCGATTCTTGGTGACTCAACCAAACGTCTATCTTTAACGGAGATTAATGACTTCATGGTGGCTCACGGTTTACCTGTTTTAGGAACTGAGGACCGCATGTATCGTGAGCAAAAAGCCGACGGAACGTATGCAATGAAGCGTTACTTGCCAGAAGGATCATTCGTATTGTTACCAAACGGGGCTTTAGGAAATACCATTTTTGGTCCTACACCTGAAGAATTACGTTTACGTCAAAACCCTGCTGTAGATTTAACGAACGTTGGGAACGTATTAGCGATGGTTTACGACGAATCAGTCGACCCAGTTGCTACCTATACCAAGGCAGTAGCTACCGCTTTACCTTCATTCCCGACAGCGGGTCAAGTGGTATCTGCTACAGTATTACCTGACTTGCCAGGAGCCTAAGAAAGGAGAATTCAGTGAAAATCAAATTTAATTTACCCTATCATGATGAAAAACTAAAACGCGATGTCAAAAAAGACGAAGTCGTTGAGATGGCTCAAACTCGAGCAGATCAAATCGTAAAAGACATCAAAGCTCAAGCGAAAAAGAACTCTAACTGGAAAGCCTATGAGGAATTTAGTTATGAGAAGATCGTAGAGTCTAAGGAAGAAACTGAACCAAAGCAAGAAGCAACTAAAACAAAGGAGTAGATGAAATATGGGGACTAACTTTTTAGAAGTCTTAAAGCGTCGTTTAGATATTGTTGACGACCTGCAAGATCAAGTCCTCCAAGACATCATCAATGATACTACCCAAGAGTTTTTACTGATAACGGGTGCTAAATTGGTACTGCCTGTCTTTAACTTTATTATTACGGATGTATCGCTTAAGCGTTATAACCGCAGAGGCAATGAGGGGATGAAGAGTACGAGTATTGAAGGGCATTCAACCACATATGAATCTCCCCTTAAAGACTTTGAGCAGTATAAAGCCTATTTACGCATCTATTATCCGGATGTAGGCGAACGACTAAATGTGAAACCCGGTGAGGTGACGTTCTATTGAGAACAAACGCAAGAGTAACCTTTTTAAAAGGAGGAGTACCCACTTACGACTTCGAGATAGGTGATTATGTCGAACAAGAGCCGATTAGAGAAACAAAGGCTTGTCATCTCTCAACACTTGGTTTAGACCGAAGTTTTAGTCTTTTTGGAGACTATAAATCGGAAGTTAAGATCATTCGTTTACTACAGCCCTACCGAAAACCTTTTGATTTAGTCGAGATTAACGGGGTTCCCCACAAGTGGGTCCACAACCGACTGGATCATAAGGTTTTTTATGTAGCGGTGGATTCGGTGAATGAAGATGGGTAAATCTAGAGTAAAACTAAACTGGCGCGGTCATGAACAACTCTTAGGTAAATTTGCAAGAATGGTCACACTTGATGATGCTAAAACCATCGTAAGAGAAAACGGAAAAAGGTTAACAAACAACATCGCAAAAGAAGCCGTCTTCGTTAAAGGCTACTCTACAGGAGAGACTAAGCGCTCTATACCTCTAGGAAGTGGATTGCGTGATGGAGATTTAACAGCTTTTGCAGGACCTACCACTGGGTGGGCAGTTTATCCAGAATATGGAACACGTTTTATGGAAGAACAACCTTATGTTAAACCCGGCTTCGAACAGACCAAATTGCAATTCATTGATGACTTGGAAAGGTTGACTAAATAATGGCAAATAACACACTTGATGATCAAGTACGAAATAAACTAGGAAGTATCGGCAAACAGTTAGGTTATAGCGTCTATCCCTCCCTTCCAAGTCTTGGTACCGATTACCCATTCATGACTTTTGGGGAGATAGCCGATTCTCCTCGTGCTACTAAAGGTCCTTTGTTAGGGGCCATTAGCGTGCGGTTACATTTTTGGGGTTCAGAATTACAAAAAAGCGAAGTGTCTTTAATGGCTGACAAAATGCGAGCGATGACTCGTAACGTCCAATTAGAGACGCTTTTTTTAATGTCAAAAATTAATGCGTCGAGGAAAAGGACACTAGCGGACAATTCAACAGGATCCACTCTTTGGCACGTTGTATTAGATCTAGAATTCACTATTCACTATTAAAGGAGAGAAAAAATGGCAAAAACAGAAATAACAGCAATTAGAGGGAAAGATAAATTCTTACTATTCCGTCTATTATCAGACGCCCAAGAAAAGAAAGCTGCTAAATTAGCATTACAAACGGTCCACGAATGGAAATATAAGCGAGACTCTAACTCTAAACCGTCAAAAGACGGTGCAGTGAATGCGACCGGCGGGCTTATTGTTGAGTTAGAAATCGAGGCAATTGCTTCTAATGACCCTGTCAACAATATGCTATTCGAGTCTGTTTTGATGGACGAGAAATTAGAAGTTTGGGAAGTTAACATGGCTTCATACAAAGAAGACTCAGACGATTACGAGATGAAATACGCTCGCGGTAACTTAAACGAATGGTCAGATCCTAATGACGTAGAAGATCTAGCTGAAATTTCTACCACAATGTCTATTGACGGTCACCCTGTCAAAGGTCGCGCTAAGTTAACAGACGAACAGAAAGCAATTATTGAGTCTCTTTACGGATTCCGTAAACCTGGAGAAGTAGTAACCGCAGAAGATGGAGAGATCCCTTCAGCAGGCGCATAACATAATACTTATGAGCGGGTACTATCCCGCTCTATTTTTTTAAGTTCAATTTAAAGGAGAGAAAACAAAATGGCAAAAAGAACTCAACCAATTAAGATCAACGATACTACCTACTTAATGACTTTCGGATTAGGTTTCTTGGAACGCTTGAATGAGAAATATCGTTTAGAGATGGATAACGGTATGTCAATGGACTTTGGTATTCATCAAGCAATGATCGAGTTGTCTAATAACAACCCGTTAACCATCGCCTATATTATCCAATTCGCAACAGCCGATAATCATAACAAACCTTCGAGAGAAGACATTGAAGATTATATCGACGAACAAACTGAAGATGACAAGTCTGAGGAGAAATTGTTCTCAGATTTTTTAGAATACTTGAAGAAAGCACCTGGGGCGGCACGTATTTTCAAGAAAGCGAAGGAAGCTCAAGCGAAACTCAAGAAAGAGGAGACTCTAGAGGAGACTCAAGAAGAGAAGTAAGAAATATCTATCGAGAGGCAATCGAACTAGCTGGATCATGTCTAGGTAAAACTCTAGACGAAGCAAGGGCGATGTCTCTTGAAGATTTTAATTTTGAGTTGGGGGCTTTCAACCAACGAAAGAAGAAGTCAGATGAACAAAGACTTTATGAAATATGGATTCAAGAAAGAGTGGTTAACGTCACTGACGATGGCGGTAAGTTTAGGTATTCAACCTTTAAAGAACTTCTCGGTGAAGATGAAAAAACTCTTAAGAAACGCCAAGTTTTCTCTGAACTTAAAGAAATTGCACGACGCAAAAAAGAATTAGAAAACTTAAGGAAGGAGGAAACTTAATGGCAGAATCTTATTCTGTTGAAGCCGTCCTGTCGCTAGTAGATAGTGGTTTCACTGCGGGAATCGCCCAAGCTAGCAAACAAGTCAAAACACTCGCAAATGATACTGTTGGTTCAGTAGGAGAAATGGGTAAAACCATGATGAAAACGGGTGCTTATATGTCCGCAGGCATTACCGCACCGTTGGCAGCAATGGGAAAAAGTATTTTTACTACTGGGCAAGAGTTTGATTCAACCTTTAATGCTGTAAAAGCCGTTTCTGAAGAGACGGGAGTCTCTTTTGAAGATTTAAGGAAACAAGCAATCAAACTAGGAGCCGACTCAATCTTCGGAGCGACTGACGTTGCTTCAGCTATGGAGATGATGGGTTCAGCAGGTTTCGGTACAAAAGAGATTTTCGACTCCATGCCAGGGGTTATTGACTTAGCCGCCGCCTCGGGCGGAAATATGGCACTTGCTGCTGAGGTTGCAGCTACAGCTCTTAACCAATTCAACTTGGACATGACACAGACCGGGCACGTAGCTGACGTGTTTGCTCAAGCTGCTGCTGCCACGAACGCTGAAATCTCAGATATGGGCGAGGCTATGAAATACGCCGGACCAGTAGCAGGGTCTTTAGGTATTTCACTTGAAGAAACAGCCGCGGCGATCGGTATTATGTCTAACGCAGGTATTAAAGGCTCTCAAGCGGGTACTACATTACGTGGAGCCTTAACGCGTTTATCTGCCCCAACTAAAAAGGCTCGACTCCTTATGGAAGACTGGGGTTGGTCTGCGTTTGACGCTTCAGGAAAAATGAAACCGTTAAATCAAATCATTCCGGAATTACGCTCGGAAATGGCAGACATGACAGACCAACAGAAACAACAAGCAATAACCACACTATTTGGACAAAACGCTATGTCTGGTATGCTCGCTTTGATTAATAGTGCGCCGGGTGAATTTGATAGCTTAACCCAATCCCTAATTCAATCGGACGGAGCGGCTCAAAAGATGGCAGACACCTTGATGGAAGGTTTGCCGGGAGCTTGGGAAACACTCGGAGGGTCCATTGAATCGGCTCAACTCGAACTTTATGACTTGATTCAAGGTCCTTTGGCTGAAATAGTAACAAGGGTCGCTGATGTTATTGATGCCTTTTCTGAGCTATCAGATGCACAACAGATGCAAATCCTAAAATGGGCAGGAATGGCCGCAGCTATCGGTCCGGTTTTAACGATCATGGGCGGCTTTGTGTCAATGGCTGCGACGGTAGCTGGTGGAATGATGAGCTTTGCAGGTGCTATAGCTAGTGTTGGTACCGGGTTTATTGGATTAGCAACCTCAAGCATAGGTGCTGTCGGCAGTTTAGGCGTGGTTCAAGGAGTTATGGGAACGTTGGGAACAACGTTTACTACCTTCTTCAACGGTTTATTCCCTAAACTAGGTACGTTGATGGCGAGCTTCACAAATATTGGACTATCTGCTACAGCTGGAACGAGTAGGGCCATAGCAGCATTGGCACAATTAGGACTTGCTATAGTAGGGCCCGTTGCTGCGATCGGTGTTTTTGCCGCAGCCGTCGGTCTTTTAGGAACAGCCTTTTATGACGAAATCATGGGAATGATAAACCTTGCTACAACTCAAGGCCCAACCATTATTAGTAATCTAGCGAATGGAATAATTAGTGCTTTGCCTCAACTAATGGCAACTGGTATAAATATTATTACTGGTTTAGCTAACGCTTTAGCAGCCAATATACCAACTATTATTCAAAAAGGTGTAGAAATCATTGTAGCGCTCGTTCAAGGAGTGCAAGCAGGCTTACCTCAAATTATCAGTGCAGCAATTAACGTTGTTACTTCTCTTGTAACTTCTTTAATATCTGCTGTACCTCAATTAATGGTAGCAGGTATGCAGTTTGTTTTGGCTTTAGTACAAGGGTTGATTCAGGCAGGCCCTCAACTGTTAGCGTCAGCACAACAGATGGTGTCCACTTTTCAAAATGGCTTGAATACAGCTTTACCTGTCGTTATTCAAACGGGTATTCAAATTATCTTATCTCTTATTCAAGGGATAACTTCTGCACTGCCAAACATACTAACTCTTGGGGTTCAATTAATTACTAGTTTCGTTCAGGCTTTAATGTCAAACCTACCTCAAGTAATTGCTGGGGGAGTTCAGATTGTATCTGCTTTAATTCAAGCAATAGCCGCCGCCATTCCTAATATCATTTCATCAGCGGGAGAGATTATAAGCTCTCTTGTAAGAGGAATTATTTCAAACTTGCCAGAAATTATGATTGCTGGGGCTAAGATTGTATTTGAGCTAATTAAAGGGTTGATATCAGCTATACCAGCTATTAATAGCGCAGTTATCGACCTTATGGCCTCAATCGGAAAAGCGATTTTCGATGGAATCATGGATCTTGGAGGGAAAATAGGCGACTGGTGGGGTAATAATATGCCGAAGTGGCTCGGAGGAGGAGCAAAAGAAGCCTCTAACGCGGTCACTACTGAATTTAAAGGGATGGCAGATGAGTCAACTTCAATAATGGATTCGATGTCCGCTTCGCTTGAATCTTCTATGCAAGAGATTACCGCGGGTATGCAATCTAATGCAGCTCAAGCGGCTAACTCTGTGCCAGGCGAATTTCAAGCAATGGAATTTAATGTCGAGGAAATCTTTAACAATTTAGATACAAATATCATTTCATCGATGCAAAACATTAAGGGTGGAACGGTTGCAGCAGCTAATACAACCACCCAAGGGGTGACAACAGCCTTTCAACCTATAGGAACACAGGGTGTAATACCCTATAACCAAATGGTTGCTAATATCCAAGGATCAATGCAAGGTCTTTCAACTACCGTTCCGGGAATGGCTCTAACAACGGCAAATGGAGTTGTACAAAGTTCTCAACAGGTTGCTTTAGCTGGACAAAACTTTCATCAATTTGGCAATGATGCGACTACTGCTATGTCAAACATGGCTTTACAAGTTCCTAACCTTGCTATGCAAGCATCAACTGGTGTTATAGATAGTGCTAACGCACTTAATTTAGCGGCTAACCCGTTTGAGGACTTTAAGAATGGTGCAACCAATGCTATGAGCCTTATGGCTACGACTGTACCTGGTCTTGCTTCTCAAGCAACGTCGGCGGTTCAAGCAAATACCTCTCAAGTAGGAACGTTTGCAGACTTCTATAGTCAATTAAGTTCTGGGGCACAAGCTTATTTAGGTGAATATGATGCTGTGGTTAATTTAATGACAGCAGAAACAGCAAACAAGGCCTTTGCTAATACAGGCGAGGTTATGTCTATGGTGGATTGGTATAACCAATTACCTTCTTGGACACAGGCCTCATTAGCTGAATACGGTGTGACTGTTGATTCGTTAACAGCGCAAACGGCACAAACGGCGGTTGCTAACTCGCAGCAAGTAGAAAACGCTGTAACACCTTATCAAAACTTTGCAAATGGGGCTACTTCTGCCATGCAAGGTCTTACACCTGCAAGTGACGCAGCAGGGCAAACAGCTACTGACGTAAACGCTAGGTCGCAAGAAGTAGAGAATGCTAAAGCTCATTACGAAGCTTTGCGTGACGCTTCTATTAGTGCTATGAACCTTATGAAAGCCCAAATTAAAATTGTCTATACATTAATTGCCCAAGATGCTAATAGCTCTTCAAGAACAATGAAATCTGATGTTACTAGCAATTTTGAATCAATGAGTTCTGATGTAAAATCGAAGATGAACTCAATGAAGAGTGCTATGCAGAATGGCTTTAACGCTATGAAAGCAAATGCTAGCTCTATGATGAGTTCAATGCAATCGGTGGTTTCAAGTGGAATGTCTAATGTCGTTTCAAGGGTCCGAAGCTCAATGTCAAGTGCAGTATCAGCTATGAATGCGGCGGCAGGTCAAGCACGATCTGCGGGTTATAACATGGGGGCAGGTTTCTATGGCGGGCTATCTTCTATGGCAGGATCGATCATAGGGTTAGCCCGATCGATTGCAAACTCAGCGGCCGCTGCGATGCGATCAGCTCTTAGAATTCATTCTCCTTCAAAGGTAACTGAAGAGATTGGTGAATTTACTGGCGAAGGTCAAATCGTTGGTATGGAGAATAAGCTCAAAGCTGTTAAACAGATGGCTACTAAGTTAGCTAACGCAGCCGTTATGGAAGCACCTAGTGTAGCCAAAGTAGCACAAACAGCTATTTCAAATCGTCGCTTCGCAGACGTCGATTCGAGTGGCTTGACTACAAACACCGCCCCAACTCGTATTACTTTAGTTATGGGTGGGCATGAATGGACAACGCACGTAAATGATATTACTAAAACACAACAAGCTGAATTAAGATTAAGTTATTAGGAGGGGATTTTATGTTGTATCAATTTATTGGACCATCTGAAGTGGGATCACTCGAATCCCCTTCAGATAACCTAGCTATTAATGGCCAATACATAGATGATATTATTCCGGGTTACCGTCAAATCTATACGGCAGGTAGGGGCTTAGTTGACCGAGAAGTCGATACGCAACCAATCCCGTTGTATGACGGAGTGTGGGTGAATTATTATCAAGACCGAGAAAGAATCATCGAGATAGGTTTTATATTAGCTGCACATAGCAATGAAGAGTTGAGAGAGTCACTCACTAAATTGAATGATTTACTCAGACAAGAAGATCTCACTTTAATTTTTGATGATGAAAAAGATTGGTACTACAATGCTATTTACACTAAAGCCTCTCTTCCTGAAGAAACAGACCTTACACTAGTAGGGTCTATTTTATTTCTGTGTCCTAAACCTAGAAAACGAAGGGTTACTATTTCAGAAAACACTAATACTATCACCGAAGAAGTATATAAACAGACTACACCAAAAACAATAATTGCTAACGTGACAAAAACAACTAACCACGTTGAAATTATTAATGGCGGTCAACGAATCGTGTTAGATGGAGCTTATGATGCCGGTAAAGATATAACGATAGACTTTAGCGGCGATGAGGTTTCTATCACTTACGAGGGACGATTAATCAATTCTGATTTAGCGCTTCATTCGGATTTGGAGTTTTTCTATATCAAGAAGGGGGACATCATAACAGGTAATGGTGTAACAATAACAAAAGTGACTTGGAGGAATGAAGCCTTATGATCTATCTATTTAATAATCAAGAGGAATTAATCAAAATCATTCCCGACAAGCTCATAAAGACAAGCTATCAAACTTTTGAGTTGACAAAAGACTCATTTGTTTATGATCGTTTAGACGTTGAAATAAAAGCTCAAGACGACCAATTAATGCAAGAAGTGGAGTATATAGCGGTGCCTAGTAGAGAGGACCGCTATAAATTTCATTTCTATTTTGTTGCTAAGAAGTCTTTAGAACATCAACTACACGCTCTTGTCGGAATTAATAAGGGGATTGAAGACCTTAGTAAAGCAATTATCGAAGATATTCGACCTAACAAGACCGATGGAAAACAGCTACTTAACCGAATATTTGAGAAGACGGATTGGTCCGTTGGGGCATATATGGGCAATGCTACAGTGACCACCAATTTTTATTATAAAACGGCGTTTGATTGTATGTTAGAGGTTTTGGCACAAACAGGACTGGAAGCTCAATTCTTTGTCGAAATTAATGGAAATAAGTTAGGTAAAAAGTATATTGATTTCAAGACTAAAGTCGGTAAATCAATAGGTAAGCGTGTTGTTTATGGACATAACGCATTACGTATTTTAAAAGAAGAAGAATCTATCGGTATAGTGACTGCTTTTTACGGGCGTGGGAATTCAATTCAAGTATCCGATGCAGGTGATGTAGGAGTAGACGGAACGGTCAATGAGACAGCTGGTTATGGAAGACGAATTACTTTTGAAGATGTTGAATGGTCAGTATCAAAAGGGGATCCAGTAGACAAACCGTTAGGTCAAAAATGGGTTCAACTTCCCGAAGCGACCAGTAAGTTCGGTATTAAAACCGCCAAAGGGAATATACCTAAGTTTGGGGTATTTGAATCGAAAACAGATGACCCGGGAGAGCTACTAAGAAGAACTTTTGAGGCTTTGCAATATGAGTCTAGACCAAAAGTTCTTTTTCAAACGACATCTAGGTATTTAACAAATACAGACATTGGTGATACCGTTCGAGTAGTAAGACACGACAAGAACTTAGATTATGAAGCTCGAGTAGTCATGATTAAGTGGGATCGTAAAGTGAACGTTGCCGTGGATATGCAAATAGGGGATGGAATCGGTGAGAGCACTCGACAATCAACGGCTAAGATCATTTCAAATGTTCAAGATTCAATTATTCCGCAATTTATTAACGACATTAAACAGATTGTGAAAGATAATGGGCTATCGATTTATCTAGACGATCAAGAACCAGAAAATCCGAGAGTAAACGATCTTTGGTTTAAACCAGACCCGCGTTATCCGGGTGAATTCATCGCTCTTCTATGGAACGGCGAGGCATGGAAAGAAATAATCAGCAACAATCTAAAAGCTGAAATTGACGAAAAATTCCAACAACTCGACCAACAATCTAAAAAATTCAATGATCAATTACAAAAAGCTAAGCAAGATTTGATTAATATCGAACTGACTCCAGGTGATTCTGCTTATGAAATAGCTGTCAAACATGGCTTTCAAGGAAGTGAGGAAGAATGGTTAGAATCTCTTGAAGGTCGCGATGGTGTAAAAGGACCACCTGGAAAAAATGGGCAACCAACATACACTTGGATAAAATACGCTGATACTCCGACAAGAGGAATGTCCGACTATCCTAAAGCGAGCACTCAATATATCGGGATTGCTGAAAACAAAGACACACCCACTCAATCATCAAACTACAATGACTATAAGTGGTCAAAGATTAAAGGTGAAGATGGCCAGAAAGGGTCTGATGGGCAAGATGGAGCGCCGGGGAAAGATGGGCTAGGAGTTGCCAGGACAGACATTAAGTACACAAAGTCAACCTCTGGTACAACAAAGCCTTCAACTGGTTGGAGTACCAATATCCCAACAGTTCCTCCAGGGCAATATCTATGGACTAAAACAACCTGGACTTATACCAATAATTCTACAGAAAGTGCTTACTCTGTTTCTCGTATTGGTCAAGATGGAAATACAGGGTCAGATGGAATTCCTGGTAAAGACGGTGTGGGTGTTTCAAGTACCGTTATTGAGTATGCAACCTCAACCTCTGGCACAACAAAGCCAACAAAGGGGTATTCAAAAAACATACCGACAGCGAAGCAAGGAGATTATATATGGACTAGAACTACTTGGAAATATACAGACGGAACTGTTGAACATGGTTATTCAGTGGCCAGGATCGGTACTGATGGCAGGGAAGGTGTGGACGGCCAAACGTTATACACCTGGATCAAATATGCTGATACAGCTAGTGGTAGGGGTATGAGTGATGACCCTACTGGAAAGAAATTCATAGGGATAGCTTATAATAAGACAACTCCAACAAAATCTGGCAACCCTAGGGATTATTCTTGGTCAGCTATGTATGATTTAGAAGCTCTGGAAGACATTACATTGAAGTTAAAAGGATTATCGGAACAAGCCGAAATATTGGTTGATATTTCTGGTAATGACCAAGAGATGATTTTCTCAGACAATCGACTGGATACAGAAATAAACGGTGATGACTGGGCTTTCTTACTTGAAGATAGAACCAAAGAACTAACTCATAATGGTTCTGGTTTTGATGTCACTCAAGATTATCATTTCAGAACAATTGCCAAGTATGTACCAAGAGTGAGCAGTCAAGTGAGAGTAGAATTTGAGGTGATAGAATGACAATAAAACCAGTAAACTTTAGCCTAGTTCCCAAGAATGAAAGATATCCTAGTCATATCAAAAGCAATGTGACTGATGATTTTACAATTGACACCTTGTACCACGGTTTATTCTCAGAGTATGAATTAAACATAACTTCTGATTGGTATGAGAACGTTACTAAAAAACTAGAAGATTTTAATTTAATAGTTAACCCTAAAACTAAAACAACAAACACATCATATCTAGCAAGCACAAAAACAACAAAAGCTCCTTTAGAATTGGGGGAAACCTATATCGTTTTAGTTGAAGGAGATTTTGAAGGGTATAACGAAATTGGTGTGTGGTTAAATGAAGGGACTTATAAAGCTGTTTTTCTTAAAAACCTTGGTGGGTCAATGTGGTATGGCGAATTTTTTATTTATACCCATTGGAAAATACAAAAAGAAAAAGATATAAGGATATATAACTATCCAGCTTCTGTAACGCCCAAAAAAAATAATGTAACTTATTTTGGTTTATTCAAAAAAAATGACCTTCTGGAAGTTGAATTGATAACTAGAAAAGGCAGATTAACAATCGAAGTTGAAGAAACAAAACCCAAAAACTTTGTTAAAAATAGTCATATCCCTTACAACAAAGAAAAAATGTATGGTTGGCAAAAATACATGGAAGAAAAAACGATTGATGAAGAAGGGATAATAGAGCTAGGTAAAGGCGGCACTTTCACTGTTTCTGGATACATTGATAATACCTATCAATCAAATGGACAGGTTTCAATAATGCTAATGATAGTGTATGACACGGAAGATTTTGAATATATTCAATTCAAAACGTCAGAAGGTTTTAGTTTTGGAGAAAAGGGGATATACAAAAATACGTTTACAACTTCTCCCATTAAAAATATTAAAAAAGCATATATGAGTATGAGACATGACAGCGGAGAGGTTACAAAAATTTCGTACCCATACGCTGACAGAATAATGTTCAATAAAGGGGAATACATTCCTTATATACCAAATAAAGATGATATTCTGGTTCCAAACAATGGGAAAAGTGAAATTATTGTACAGCAAGGATATTTAGATTATAACGGTAGGAATTTATTAATAAACGGCAGAATTGAAAAAACCTATGAAACAATAGGTTGGCAATATTATGTAAATTCAATTGAAATAAGTAGGCATGGTCTGTATTTATTAAATAAAGGTGGAAATTTTAGAATTTCTGGAAAAATTAAAAATGATTTCAAGTCAAATGTAAAAGTTGGTCTCATGTTCATGGTCTGGTATACCGACAGAACCTATGAACAAAGTCACAATCATGATAAGAATATACTCCCCGGAGAAGAAGGAGTCTTCATACATGATTTCAATTTTAAGCCGAGCAAAGAGGTTGAAAGGTACGAAATAGCTATAAGAAATAACGGTGGTTCAGTTAGTGATATTTCTTATTCTAAAGTATCAAAATTAAAACTTGAGAAGGTAGAAACCTTTGGTCAACCTTATGATTATTCTATGGCTCCAGAAGAAATGATGACAAACCTTGACGGTGAATTCCAAAATAATTTAATCACTAAAGAAGTTAAGTATCATGATGTTCCTTATGTATTTAATGTTTATAAAGAATATTTCCATCTCAGTGAATATTTTAGAAAAATCATTAACAATCAAACGCCAAACCAAAAACAAAAAGTTATTCTTGAATACAAGCCTGCTACTTGGGAAGAAGTGAAACGGGTTTTATCATTGCCTTATTCAAGAACAACAGTTAACGATAATAACAGAAGACCTAGCGACTCTTATTTAAGGTCTAGTGGAACAAACGGTTCTAAAGAGGCAATTCATTATGTAGAAAAAATTGATGGGTCAATAACTCGAGGAAAAACAAAAACAACTGAGATTATAACAAAACAACCAGTCAACGAAATCTATATTCAAGGTACGGCCACCGTTGAATGGAAACGCGAAGTATATAAGACTGAGCCTATTCCTTATTCAAATATTAATCGAAACACAAATACAATGTATATCGGAGAAACCAGAATTTCGCAATCAGGAATAACTGGTGTTCGCTCTTATTATCGTGAAGTCGAATATTTGAATGGCAGCAAAACAACCAACTACAGAAATATTGATACCTCTGGGACTATCACAAAATCAAAAAGAGACCAGATAACTTTGGTTGGAACTAAACCAAGAGAAGCAACCATAACTTTCAACAACAAATTCATTTTTAAAACTAAACTATACGAATGGCAAGGGTACTCACCAATAACTATAAATGTTGAGAGTGATTTCTTAATAGGGAAAGATATAATATCTGTAAGATTTGATGGCAAAACATATATACCAAATAATGGCAAATGGATAATGCACAAAGAGATATATTCAATAGGTGGTCAAGAATTATTAGTCAATTATAACTCACTATCAGCAGCAAGAAATGATGGCTTGTTTAACGGAGTAGACTCCCACTTCGCAGACATTGAAGTTAAGTATAGAATTTAGGAGGTGAATTATGTTCCAAATAAAATCAAAAAATAAAGTAATCTCTCCTAAAATTAAAGATTTAGAAGATGGAAAAAAGCTATTAAGTTTTGATTTCTCCCCAACTTCAGCAGACCAGTCGATAGAGCTTATACATGAAGATGTTTTAGACGGCTCTGCCTATGGTCACATAGGAGATTATTATTTAGAACAAACAATGTTATGGACTGGAGATCCTAATAAACCTTATGAAAAGAACACCTCAGAAGCTTCAAGGTTGAGAGCTATTTTTGATAATTTGAATAACATATCTTTAGCTATGCAAGACCCAGCAAATGGCTATGGAAAATTTCAAATTAATGCGAATGGTATTCTAACTGAATTTCTCAATGCTGACGGTTCTTTGAAAACAAGCACCTTAACAACGGCAGGAAAAATAATTAATTTAATTCAAGGCGAAACTTCAAAAACGGTTCAGCAAATGAGCAAAAGTATTTATAATGTCACAGTTAGCAAAGAAGATATTATAAATGAAATCAATGTCCAAGCAGGTTCAACTATTTTTAGTTCTAAGAACTCGTCTGGCAAGAATATTCTCAGAATAACTCCTGAAACAACCTATATCCAAGACGCAACAATCAAAAACGCTATGATTGCTGATGCGGCCATTAATACAGCAAAAATAGGCACTATTGATGCTTTAACAGCTAATATTATCAATATTAATGCTAAGAATATAACAGGCCAAGAAGCCAACCTTATACAAGCCATGTTTAATGGGAAACACAGCATGACGAAAATTGATTCAAACGGCATGAAGGTATTAAAAACTATCGGGTCGAATGAAATTTCAACAGAATTTGTTGCTGACGGCATTCGCGTTTATGGCAATCGAAATAATGTTAATAAATGGATAGGGGCTTTGTCTTATTCAGCAGGTGGAGATTTTGCATTAGCAGGAAAAAGTGGAGCAAATCTTATTCTTGGTTATTCAACAGGTGCCGATAACAGTTATTTACAATCTTTAGCCGTTCACGGTTCGTTAGGAGACGTGAGATTGTATCGGCCTATATTACATGGAGACAGGCCACAGGGATTTCGTTTGGACAATTATTACAATGACACCGTTATTGAAGATGTTATGAGTGGTGGTGCTATCAGATGGAAATACAGCAATGGGTCTGATAAAGGATATTTCTATATTTACGAGCCCACCTCTAATAAATGGATTTGTATAAATACCAATCTACAAAATCTAGCGTCAAGACTGGCCAATCTTGAAAGAACTGTTAAAACATTACAAAGCTCTATAAGAAATATTGATAGTGGCGCAAATACAGGTGGAACGGTCAATCCAGGCAGCAGTGACACAGGTGGTGAAACGGGATCTGGCAGCAAAATTTATGTAGGTGCCAAGATTAAGTTAAATTCATCAACGATTTATAATCAAGACGGATATAGATTGACGGTTGATCCAGCCTATAGAAACCTCACCTACAAAGTCTTATATAAAGCTACCTGGAACACCCCTGCACCTTATAGGTGCCACAGAGTGTACAATGACGGCAGCGTAGAAACAAGTTATTCAGAGTTTTGGGTAAATGACGATATCGCCTATGTAGTAAATTAATAATATGGAAGGGATTTTAATATGAGTGAACAAACAATAACAATAAAAGATGTAGCCGTGAGTAACGTAATCGAAGATCTTACAAGACAAATCGCTATATTAAAAGTGAATAATGAAGTCTTACGTCTTAATCTAGAAAATTATCAAAATAAAGAAGCTGAAGAGTTGAATAAGGCAGCAACAAAAAACAAAAAGGAGGTTAAGTAATGTTTGAAGTATCGGTTAAATATCCCGTTTTTAAGAGTGACAATATGCAAGAAATCGAGAAAACAATAGCGACTATTACATGTAAACATTCAAAGGGAATAGATACAATTACTAAAGAACTTGAAGGGAACTTCATGAACTCAGAAGACAATGAAGTTGTCAAACGTGTCTTAGATGTTTTCTTTGAAGAAAATTTCAAAGAAAAAAAGGCTGAAAATGACATAGAAAACTTGAACACGAAAATTAAAAATCAGACAAAAGAGATAGAAGATATCAAAACTTATTTGGATAAGGTAAAGTCTGTGTCTGAGGTAATAATGAAGACAGTGGTCTTTGCAAAAGATTTAAACGAAGAACAAAAAGAGATTATTTTTAATTCTTATGATGGCTTTGAAATTGGCAAAAAGTATGATCAGGGGGATGTCTTTAAGTTTGACGGTAAATTGTATGAAGTATTGCAAAATCACATTTCCCAATCCGATTGGTTTCCAGAAGACACTCCATCACTTTACAAAGAAGTTTTGAATATAAAGGATAAAGTCCCAATCGAAGACCTTGAAAATGCTGAAACAACAGAGGAAGAAGTAGAATAGTAGATAAAATTAGTGGTTGTGATTAAGTGAATAGAATAAATCGAGAGGAGTAACATATGTGGGTTAAGGAAATGGCTTATTTCATAAAAGAATGGTGGTTTCTTATTTCAGTTCTTACAGGAATGTTTGTTGGTGCGTACAAGGGTGTTAATCTCATAAATGACACACTAAAAGACATTAAATACGAACTGAAAATTTGGAACTCGCGAATGGATCAATCAGAAAAAGACCGCCTAAATATTCATGCCAAGTTAAAAGAACATGAAGTCCGTATCGGAAAAAATGAAGATGACATTATAAAACATGACGAACGTATCAAAATTATTTCTAACAGGAGGAACTAACAATGGATCAAATCACACAATCATTATCAAATTTAGACGGGGCAGCAATTGCTGTCCTTTTAATTTGCTCGGTAATTATCGCAACGTTAACAGAATTGATTAAAGTTTTTGATGTGAATTCTCGTTTAAGTTCTAATCTTATACGTGTGATCACTTTATTAATCGGTCAAACAATGGCAATAATCTTTGCATGGATTTTAGGGCAAGATTGGACGTTATACACCTTTATTGGGTTAGCAGCAGCGATCATGTCAACTGGCATTTACGAATGGTCTAACAAGTTTGTCAATAGTTTATTTAAGGGGATCTCAAATGAATAGAAAAGATTTTATCGAGCAAATCGCAGGACTGGTTGAAAAATATTCCAGTCCTATTTTTAATTCGGTTAGAATAGCTCAAGCTTGCCTGGAGTCTAACTTTGGCCAATCTGATTTAGCTAAAAATGGTAAAAATTTATTTGGAATTAAGGCAAGCTATCCTTGGGCGGGAGAATTATATACAAAGATTACCAAAGAAGAAGTTACTGGAAAACTAATTAAAGTTCCGGGGGATTTTAGGAAGTATGCTTCTTGGGAGTTGTCAGTAAAGGATCATGCAAGTTTCTTTACATCTACAGACTATCGCAAAAACGTCGCATACAAAGATGTTTTAAGTGCCAAGACACCCGAACAGCAGGCAAGAGCTTTAACGGGTACGTATGCGACAGATTCAACTTATGGAGCAAAACTAATTAATTTAATCAATGAATATGATTTGAAGCAGTATGATAAGGAGGATAAAAAGATGCTAACTTTTCAACAATGTGCCGATATTCTAGGGCTTAAAATCAAGAAACAACTAGCCCCAGTTAAACCTAGAGTAAACTGTTTTGGACGAATGAATGATAATAAATATGGTATAACAACTCACAACACTGGCAATGTTGACCCTCGGGCTACTGCTCAAATGCACGCTAACTTACAATCAAGAGTATACGGTGCTTCGTGGCATTGGCAAGTGGACGACAAAGAAGCTATCCAATCATTTGAAGACGATGTTTCATGTTGGCATGCTTCAGACGGAAAAGGCCCTGGAAATATGAGAACTATTGCCTTTGAAGGGTGTATCAACCGTGGAGGAAATTATAAAAAAGCGATGGACAACATGGCTAAGTTATCAGCTATCTACTGCTATTTAAAGAATTGGGATCCCTTATTGATGATTAAACAACATTATGATTATGCCCCTAATAAAAAGAACTGCCCAGCACAAATTAGAGCAGGTAAAGAAGGTATTAATTGGTCTGTTTACTTATCGATGATTGTTAACCACATTAATACCTTACGTGGCACATCTAAATACAACCCTAAAGGATTAGATACCTTTGAAGTCAAAGGCTATACAAGCCCTAAATTGCCATTTAAAGAGTTAAAAGTAGGTGACATGGTAACCATTGAAAATGGCGGCAAATGGTACGATCCACAAAAAGAGGTGGAAATGAAACCATCTATTAATGTCACTGGGAAGCGAGCTAAGATTAAGCAAGTTAAGGACATTAAAGACGTTTCTCATTCAAAAGTAGCTTATCTACTTGAGGATTTTAATTCTTGGATTCTTGAAGAACATATTAAAGAAGCTAAAATTGACTGGGTCAAAGTGGAAGATACTGAAATCAATAAAGATGACCGTGTTGAACCTGAAATCGATAAGAACGTAGATAAAGAATTTTATGAAGTAAAAGACGGTCAATTCTATCTAGACGGTGTATTGTATGAAATCAAAAAAGCTTAAAGGGTTGATAGGTTTCATCATAACGGTTATAGGACTTTATGTAGCTTTCAAGACTCTAATAAATTAAATTCAAAAGATTCTCAAAAGAAAAACTCCCCACTTCCTAATTGGAGGTGGGGTTATTTTTATTATTCTGGGAAAGGTGGATTCCCGTTCTTCACGTTATCAAGTGAAGTTGAAAGGGAAGAAATGATATTATCTAAAACTTTATCTAAATTTATCTCTTTTTCTTCTTCTAATCGATTAAAAGTGAATGGATTCACTTTAACATCGTTTTTATCTAGCTCCATCAACAGACTTTTTATAATTATTTCTTTCTTAACATTTCTATAATTGTGCTGATTGAGTAAACTTCTAAGTCCATTCAATTTATCTTTTGATAATTCGATCGATAATAAATCGTCTGCTACTTCTCCAACTGTTTTACCGACCATGTTCGCTATTGCTAATAACTGCTTCCCTGTATATTGAGCAAAAGTTTTTTTGTTAACATCGTTCCAGGTCGATTCACGAATATTGCTAACTTGCGCCAATTGGTACCTTGTGATGTTGTGCTCTGAAAGATAAGTGTCTAATAACTCCATTTTATTCCTCCGACATGCTGAATTTGTTATTAATAAACAGTTTAGCAAGACCGCTAACCTGTTTCAACCTCAACAATTCGTCTGCATCCATTCCAATATTTTTCATAATCCACTGGTCGGACATGCCACTTTCTACTAATTCTGAAACGATATTTGTCATCAATTCAATAGAGTGACTTCCTCTTGCGCGATTATGTCGGATAGTCGATGCCATTCTGTCAGAAATTGGTTTGTCAATGACAGAGATTGGTAAATGCCCATCTTCGCGATCATAAATATCTTTGTGATTAAGCATAGTGGTATAACGATGATAACCGTCAACGATCTCATATTTATCAATATCTTCAAGATAATAACAAACAATCGGCATCGTGTAGCCATCTTCTTTGATAGATTGATACAATAATTTCATTTCTGGAGGTGCAACGTTATTGGGATTGTAGGAGTTGGCTTGAATCTTCTCAATCGGTACACGTTTAATGTTATAAACGGGACTACAATATTTTTGCATATTTCTTCACGGCCTCTTTTCTTTTTTGCATTTCTTTTTTAGTTTGGCTAAATCCCATATATTTACATAAGTGGTCGTTTTTCATAATGCAGATACACATGCGCTTATAGGTTGGTATTTCTTTAAAATCTGAACTGTCAATATCATCCAAATATTCTAACTTAACCGCTTTTTTATCGGTTTTATATCCGTGCGTGCCAATCTCGTATTTGATGCCGAGGTCATCTAATTCCTTGATGGTTTCGTCGGACAATACACCACCTTTTTCTCTCCAAAATTTTATTGAGGTTTCTAGTTTAGATAAGTAGTTTTCTTTTGTCTCTAAAGGGAGTGTGTCTAAAAGAAACTCCATGTATTGCTTCCACGTAAAATGAGCTGGCTTTTTTATGTTTTTCCACCCCATAGCAGTTGTACCACCGTAAAGACCCGTAAAATTAACACCGTTCACTCTGCTAATTAATTTGCCCCATGTATGCGGCTCGATAACCTTATACAGTTTTAAGGATTCTTGAGCAGCCGATAAGAAAGGGCTAGCGACACGCATTGAGTCGATGGGAACACCTGCATAATAATACAAGTCGTATAATTCGTTATAATCAAACTCGAATTTTGCATTAGCTGTCCATATATCCTCAGTCGTCCAATCGTAAATAGGATAAAAATTAAAAATATTATCGGCTATCTTCTTACTGTATTTTTTATTTTTATAATAAGTGATACGTTCTTTATGAATGGCACGCCAACGATGCAAGCTTTCTTGTGTTCGAATACCGACTAAGACAGCTGTCTTTTCTGCATCTTCTTTGTCGTGTATCCATTGTGATATGCGTTCTTGAAAATCATAGTCCCACATATTTTCATTATAAAAAGGAAAATCATCTTTTGTTAAGGCGTAATCTGGTATATCTCGCACCCATATTTCCTTTTTAGTTGCTTCCCACGGTCTCCAAAATGATTGAAACATGCTTGTTGAAGTGGTGACTTTAAAAGGCACGCAAACGTGATAAATGTTGAGATAATCTTTGTATTTTTTATATATTTGTTCGACATAGTTTGTTGTCGCATCATACTGTGCCTCATAATCGAGGTGGAGGACACCAATCTTTCTATTTAACTTATTTTCTTGTAAATATTTAATGCAAAGGTTTAATAGTACCCCACTATCCTTGCCACCAGAAAACGAAACATAGACATTATCAAAATGAGTCATGATATATTCGATGCGTTTCATACTCGCCTCATATACATTCAAAACGGTCATCTCCTAACTTTTCGATAATTAAGTCGTGCAAAGTCTTTTTCTTGCTAATGTTTTCTTTGATCATGGTATAAATCCCATAATTAGACTCGAAGTAGGTATATTCAATATCTTTAGTTTGTCCCAACCTTTTTATACGGTATAAGGCCTGCTCAACCTTGCTGTAATCGAAAGAAATAGAACTAAACATCACCCGATTACAAAATTGTAGATTGTGGCCAAAGGCACCAATTCCGGACATAATAAAAAGAGGCTGATTGTCCTTTTTAAATTCGTTGAGAATTGTGTCTCTATTCTTGATACCACCATGTATCACATAACCACCTACTAAATTATGTAATGTTTCTATTTCGTGCCTAAAATTACAAAACACAACACACTGTCCTTTAATATGTTTTGCGATTTCGTTGAGACGGTGATCGTCATTAAAAATGATAACCTCCATATTCCTTAATGCCTTAACGATATAATCTTCCCCCAGCGCTAAATTCTCAAGCAAAGTGTTTTTAGCGAGTTGATACTGTCTATCGACAGCACCTTGAATTTGGATAGAATGATTCGTTTCTTTTAATTTAAAATCTAGATCCACATAAAAAGTATAAGGTTCAATTAGTCGTTTTAAATAATCGACATTAACCTTGCTAAATTTATAAAATTCTTTCGGCTTTTCGTTTTTGCGTTTGTATTTAACGTGAGTAAAGAACGTTTTTAAGAAATCTTTACGGGTCATTTTTAAGATTCGGGGACTTAAAAATTCCATTTGATTATACAAGTCCCACTCATCTTTACTAATCGGTGTGCCGTTTAAAATCAATCGATAGTCTGACAAGTCTCTGATTTTTATCATTCGTTGAAATGTTTTAGACTGATCATTTTTGATAAACATAGACTCGTCTGCAATAACCATGCACCTTTTATCCTGCATTTTTTCTAATAATTTCATATACCGATTATCACTCATTGAGACCCCTTGATACGACTCAATTAAATAATCTTTTAATAAGCCCCATTTATCTATCTCCTCTAAAAGATTTGTTTTTAGAGCGTGGGGGACAATAAAAACGATTAAATCTGCGTCGGTGGAATTTGCCAGTTCAATTGCAACTCGTGTTTTCCCCGTTCCTTGCTTCATAAACAAAGCGCCTACCTTTAAACGGTTAAATTTAAGGTAGGCCTCGTGTTGTGCTATTGTTTGATTAATGATTCATCTACCTCCACACGTGCATTAATTTTAACTGGTTCAGAAACCTCCAAATAATAATCTGAGGAATTATTGTTGACCTGCGATGAAGCAAATGCTTTTTCCATATCTTCAACGGTGGCCGTTAGTTCTTTTAATATCTGTCGACGTTTGCCATATTTAAATAACTTAAATTCCCATGTTTCGGTGTAACTTAAAGACTTCCAATATCCTTTACCACCATGGTCGCGTATTAATTTTTCAGGATGCCAAAAGCTAAACCCTTTAAATTCAGAAGATTTGGGCATCGCGATTAAAACCGCTTTGCCCGTATCTACTTTAATATTTTGTGCGTTGATGGTGAATGATTTCCACATTTTATAATAACTCCTCGCGTTTAATGAGAGACCCCATTTCCAACGCTTTTGCGATTGCTTTTTCAATTTCGTTATCATTGTTTTTTCTACTGTCGACACGATATTCATTTGTGTAAACTCCGTAAAAATCTTCGTATGCGTATATGTCATAAAGATTGCCTGTGTCGTTCATTTTTAATGGGGATCCAAACTCGTCTATAATTGTATAACTTATGTCATGTTTTGCTGTTTTTAATTCTTCCAATAATTCTGCTGCCTTTTTATTCATTTCAAATTGTGTCATTTCAATTACCTCTTTCTTTTTTTGTATTTCTTAACTGTCTTTATTATACTACGATTAATCGGAGTAGTCAATACTTTTTACAATAAAAGTTGTAATTATTTTAAAAACTTTATGAGATAAAAAAGGGGCAAAAAAGGGGCAGAAAGTATATAGTAGTGTATATATTTATATGTTCTAAATAAACATAAACGTTTTAATAGAGCCTTTCGTAAAGTGTCATATGCTATAAAATTATTTGATAGACTGCTATCGACTGGAAGTGATGGATAATAAAAACTTAGCAGTATAAGCTTGTCTATGCCCGTTGCTTATGGTAAGATTTATACATGCGATGAGTCGAATACAATCTGGTAGATTGGAAGCAAGCTGTCTAGAGCTAAGAGCTCAAGCCAGGAAGGCGACAGAGCAAGTTGGAGCTGTGAACTGCAACTTGCAGTATCTTAGGATATTTTGCGATTCGTGAGTACTAGTTACTCACCGACACTCTTATGGAGTGTCCCTTATAAAAGAGCCTTTAACTTTCTGAAATTCAGTCAGTTAGAGGCTTTTTTGTATGAATTTAAAAAACAAGAGTTTTAGAGCTTAAATTTTTAATATTTATAACTAAATAATTTCAATATTAATGAACATATCATTTTGACTTTAAAATGGGCGTTGTCATGGGATTATTCTTTTAAAATAGAGGGCGTTCCGTTACAATATTGGTAATTGAACAAGTTACCTAATTCACTTAATAGTCCGTCTCAAACTTATCAATTATAAGAATGGAAGGTTGCCAATGACATTTTCCTTGGAT
The DNA here is from genome assembly GCF_050409585.1 of Facklamia sp. P9177. Lineage (NCBI taxonomy): Bacteria > Bacillati > Bacillota > Bacilli > Lactobacillales > Aerococcaceae > Facklamia > Facklamia sp. P9177. The sequence goes on along the minus strand of NZ_JBNUPE010000003.1, from coordinate 146,744 downwards.
CGAAGTAGCTTAAACAAAGAAATAGAAAAGTTTTCAACACAATTGCATGACCAAGCCTATCATTTTTTAGGTGCCAAGCAGGTTCAGTCAAATTCAAAAGGTTATCAGTTTAGTGTATGGGCACCCAATGCTTGGCAGGTATATTTACAAGGCGATTTTTCTAATTGGAAAAATCTATGGATGGAAAAACTTGATGGCGGTGTATGGAGTCTATATGTTGAAAACGCTCAAGCAGGACATTGTTATAAATATGGAATGGATCATGGAAATAATCACATTGAATATAAAATTGATCCTTACGCTATGCGATTTGAAAAACCCCCTCAAGATGCATCGATTATCGAAGATCTCACACCATTCCCATGGAATGATCAAAAGTGGCTAAAAGCACGCAAGGCTAAAGATAAATTTGACAGTCCTTTACAAATTTATGAAGTTCATCAGAGTTCATGGCGACAGCATCCCGATGGAAGATCTTATTCTTTTAAAGAGTTAGCTCACAGTTTAGTTCCTTATGTTAAAGAAATGGGTTATAACTACATTGAGTTTATGCCTCTAACTGCCTTTCCTTATGCTCCTTCTTGGGGCTATCAGGTAACCGGCTATTATGCAGTCGCTGGTCAATATGGAAGTAATGAAGATTTTAAATATTTCGTTAATTATGCTCATCAAGAAGGCATTGGTGTCATTCTTGATTGGGTACCTGGTCATTTCAATCAAAATGCGAATGCTTTGGCATATTTTGATGGTCAGGCTTGTTATGAGTATGCAGATCCTCAACGAGCTAAAAATATTAGCTGGGGTAGTTTAAATTTTGACCTTGGAAAATTACAGGTACAATCTTTTCTAATCTCAAATTTAAATTATTGGCTGTCTGAATTTCATTTGGATGGTATTCGAGCAGATGCTATTTCAAATATTCTTTATCTCGACTTTGATCAAGGTCCCTGGACGCCTAATAAATATGGAGGAAATGACAACCTTGAAGGCTATCATTTCTTACGCATAATGAATCAATGGGTTCAAGATTACTATCCTGAGGTTTATATGATTGCTGAAGAAGCCACTTCATCTAGCGGAATAACTTTGGATATTGCTCATGGAGGATTGGGTTTTGATTATAAATGGAATATGGGTTGGATGAATGATGTCTTACGGTTTTTCCAACTTCCTTACAATCAAAGGCCAGCTCAATTACGTCTCATTACTTTTGTTTTTATGTATCAATTTAAAGAACGTTACTTACTTCCTTTCTCTCATGATGAGGTTGTTCATGGGAAAAAATCCTTGCTAGCTAAAATGCCAGGTAGTCGCTATGATCAATTTGCTGATTTGAGACTTTTACATGCCTATATGTTAGCTCAACCTGGTAAAAAACTTCATTTTATGGGTAATGAATTGGGACAATTTATAGAGTGGCGTTATTATGAAGAATTAGATTGGCAAGGACTAAAGCAAGAATATAATAGTGAATATCAAGCGTTTATGCGAACTATCAATAAGATTGGCTTAAATAGGCCAGAATTTTATCAATTGGATCATCATCCAGAAGGAATAACAGTTTTGGATGCGGATGATTTAGAGAGAGGATTGCTAAGTTTTATTCGTTGGTCTAAAAACAAACAATCATACTCTGTGATAATGATTAATTTTTCAAAAAATCATTATTATGATGTGGAATTAGGTGTCCCTGAAAGTGGAGATTTTCTTGTCTATCTTAATAGTCAAGCAGATCAATTTGCAGGTTATCAACAAAATTGGCAAAAGTTTTACCAAGCAAAAAATAAAAGCTGTTGTAAGCAAGATTATTGTTGTTTGATTGAAGTTCCAGCTTTATCCGTTCAATTTATTGAACATATAAATTTGCATCAAGATAGAAAGGAGAAGGATGCTAAGCAGTTAGTATCCAAACGCTAAAATGAAAGATGAAATGATTGCGATGATACTAGCCGGAGGTCAAGGAAGTAGGTTGGGCGTTTTGACCAAGCAGATTGCTAAGCCCGCAGTGCCATTTGGAGGAAGGTATCGTATTATTGACTTTGCTTTAAGTAACTGTGCAAATTCTAACATTCATAAAGTGGGGGTCATTACTCAGTACCAACCTCTAGAATTAAATGGTCATATCGCTAATGGGGAGGCTTGGGGCTTTAATGCTAGCGGTGGTGGCACAACTATTTTACAACCTTATTCATCCACTGATGGAGAAAAGTGGTTTAAAGGGACATCAAATGCTATTTATCAGAACATAACCTATATCGATTCTGTTAATCCAGAATATGTTTTAATTTTATCTGGAGATCATATTTATAAAATGGATTATTCAAAGATGTTAGATTTTCATAAAGAAAAAGGCGCTTCTTTAACAGTTGCTGTGAAACCTGTGCCTATCAAAGAAGCGACACGCTTTGGAATTATGAACACAGATAAAAATGATCGTATCGTTGAATTCGAGGAAAAACCTGATCAGCCACAATCAAATTTGGCTTCAATGGGGATCTACATTTTCAATTGGCAGAAATTACGTAACTATTTAATTGAAGATCAAGATCAAGATAATCAATTAGAAGATTTTGGTAAACACGTTATTCCACTTTATTTAGCCAATGATGAAGCATCTTATGCTTATGCCTTTGACGGTTACTGGAAAGATGTGGGAACTATTTCATCCTTATGGGAAGCAAATATGGAGATTTTGAATCAAGATCACCCACTCTATCACTCCAATCCAGATTGGCGTGTCTACTCGAATAATCCGGTTCTACCTCCGCAAGTAGTGACGGATCATGCGGCGATCTATGATTCCTTTGTTACTGATGGATGTTATGTATCAGGAGAAATTCACCGGTCTATTCTTTCCGAAAACGTAAAGGTGGGGCTGGATTCTCAGATTACTGATTCGGTGATCATGGCTAATGCTAGGATTGGAGCATCTTGTCGAATTGAGTATGCAATTGTTGGCGAGAATGCTCGAATAGCAGATGGAGCAATGGTGATTGGAACAGAAAGAGACATTGCAGTTGTCGGTTTTGGCGATCAGATAGAAAGGAAGAATTAAATGGTTCAGCATAAGACTTGTGCAATTTTAAATTTAACAGAAGACAATCAACCTCTTTATCCTTTAACTTATAATCGTCCTATCGCAGCTTTGCCATTTGCGAGTCGTTATCGCATTATTGATTTTATTTTATCTTCTCTTTCTTACGCTCAAGTTCAATCGGTGGCTATGTTTATTGGTGAGTCCGGACGCTCTCTGTATGATCATATCCGCTCAGGAGCCTCATGGAATCTTGATTCACGGATTAGAGGAGGTATTTTCACCTTCTCTCAACAAGACTGGAAGGCGCGTTATCATCGAGAGAACGACCATGAAGACTACTATTATAATCATCGAATCTTCTTAGAAAGATCGAAAGCTAAGTATGTCTTTGTATCTGGATCGAAGATTATCGCTAATTTAAATATTAATGACTTACGTCAATCGCATATTAGAAGTAAAAAAGATGTAACTTTAGTTTATAAAAATGTGATTGCATCGACTATAGGGATGGACCATCCCAACGAACGCATCGTTGCGTTTGATGAAGAAAAAAATATCGTCGATCTATTACCTAACTCAGAAAAACCCGCTCTTGCATCCGTTAGTTCCAGCTTAGATATGTATTTTCTATCTGTAGACATTCTTTTAGCTTTAATTGACCGAGCTGATAGAGAAGAGCAGTATCTTGAAATAGATGATCTTATTCAGTTTTATTTATTGGATTATAGCATTCATCCTTATGAATATACTGGTTATACCGCAAATATTAATACGGTAGAAGCCTACTATCAAGCCAATATGGACATGTTAAACCATTTATCCTTTGCAGCTTTATTCCATACGGATCAGGCTGTTCGTACCAAATCCAAAAATGGAATTCCAACCTATTACCATGAGCGTTCCTATGTGCGAAATGCAATTTTAGCAACTGGAACGACCGTTTACGGTGAAGTAATCGACTCTTTAATTAATCGGCGAGTTCAAATTGGGGAGAATGCTAGTGTGAGAAATTCAATTATTCAACAAGGGGTTGAAATTGGAGAGGGAGCCACAGTAGAGTACGCCATTTTAGATAAAAATGTCGTGGTTAAGCCCGGCACAGTGATTCGTGGACGCCCTGATAAATTAATTGTAAAAGCTAAAAATGAAATTGTGGATGCAAGGGTAGATTAGGAGGATTTAAATGAAAATACTTTATGCCTCAGCTGAAGCGGCTCCTTTCTTTAAAACAGGAGGTCTAGGAGATGTCGCTTCTGCATTGCCAAAAGAGTTAGCGAAGGAACCCGAGCTTGATGTTCGTGTGGTGCTCCCTTTCTATAGTCAAATGGCTAATGAATATGCGCAACAGCTAGAAGAAATTGCGCATTTTCGTTTCCAACTGGGGCAACGAAATGTCTACTGTGGAATTAAGCAATTGAAGGACCATGGAGTAACCTATTACTTCATTGATAATTTGGCTTATTTTGATCGCGCTTCTTTATATGGAGAATGGGATGATGGCGAACGCTTTGCCTATTTTTCAACTGCTATCATTGAAATGCTGGAAGTAATTAATTGGATACCAGAAATTATTCATTGCAATGATTGGCAAACGGCTATGATACCCGCTCTTTTAATCGATCGTTATCACTGGAAGGAATCCTTAAAAAATATTCGAAAAGTACTCACTATTCACAATTTACGTTTTCAAGGGATTTATGATGCATCCATGCTTTCGAATGTCTTTGGCACTGGCTTTAATACCTTTACCGACGATGGTTTAAAGTACCACAACAATATGAATTACCTTAAGGGTGGTATTAACTTTGCCGATCGAGTAACAACGGTCAGTCCGACCTACGCTCAAGAAATATTAACTCCAGAATTTGGTGAAGGTTTAGATGCAGTATTAAGGCGAAATGAATGGAAACTTAAAGGAATTATTAATGGAATCGATCTAGAAATCAATAATCCCAAGACAGACAGTTATTTGCCTTATCATTATGATCAATCAGATCTTTCAAACAAAGCTAAAGTAAAAAGCTACCTTCAAAGGCAACTTACTCTTAAACAAGATAATCAGATCCCTTTAATTGGAATCGTCAGCCGGCTGACAGACCAAAAAGGTTTGCAATTAGTTGAGCAAATTATGGATGATTTACTGCAACAAAATGTTCAAATGGTTATTTTAGGTACTGGAGACCAACACTTTGAAGATTCATTTCGCTATTTCGAGCAGAAATACCCTGATCAACTGAGAGCTTGCATTCAATTTGATCTTGGACTGGCTCAGCAAATATATGCTGCCAGCGATATTTTCTTGATGCCATCTGCTTTTGAACCTTGTGGTCTCTCGCAAATGATTGCCATGCGCTATGGCACACTGCCTCTGGTGCATGAGATAGGAGGCTTAAAAGATACTGTCGAAGCTTATAATAAATATACTGGCCAGGGAACCGGTTTTTCATTTAAAGGTTTTAACCGCGACAATTTACTTTTTACCATTAATATGGCCTTAGATATTTTTATTAATCAAAAGGAAGTTTGGCAGAAGTTAGTGAAGCAAGCCATGGGTAAAGATTTCTCTTGGACTGCACCTGCTAAAGCATATAAAGCTGTTTATGATGAACTTTTAAATACATCTGTCAATTTATAGAATTTAATTAATTTTCAATTATTAGCCTTCTAAAAATGTTTCATTGAGACATCAGTTAGATGGCTATTTGAATACTTAGGCAAAAGTCATACAATCTTTCATAAATTTTCTTAATCATTTAGTATAATTTAATAAAAAGATTGACCTCGGCCTTTAGTTGGAAGGCGGTCGATATAATTCTGTCTAGGATAGAATTAACAAAGTAGGTGAATGATTAAATGGAGAAATTTAAAATGCAATCGAGTAAACATAAAATATTTCAAGGGATCAAAAATATTTGGCGCTATTACCGAGGATGGAAGTGGTTAGTGTTTATTGCTTTATCACTTACCTTATTCTTAACCTCTTATTTAGTTTTTATTGCGAAAACGACTGATGTTAAACAACTGCAAGATTCCCTGCAAACAAAAACAGAAATCTATGACAAACAAGATCAATATGTAGGTACACTCTTATCGCAAAAAGGAAGCTATGTGACCTTAGATGAGATATCTCCCTTAATGCAAGAAACAGTTGTTAAAACTGAAGACAAGCGCTTTTATGATCACAATGGATTCGATACAATTGGAATTGGTCGAGCGTTTTTGCGTTTAGTTATTAATCGCAATACTTCTGGTGGGGGAGGCTCCACCTTAACACAGCAATTAGCTAAAAATGCTTTTCTCAGCTTGGATCAAACTTTTCAACGTAAATTAAAAGAATTGTTTCTAGCACTTGAAATTGAGAAAACTTATTCAAAAGATCAAATTCTTGAAATGTATTTAAACAATGCCTACTTTGGTAATGGAGTCTGGGGCATTCAAGATGCGGCTCAAAAATACTTTGGCATTAATGCTTACCAATTAGATCAGAATCAATCAATGGTTCTAACCGGTATCTTAAAAGGTCCTTCCTTATATAATCCAATTGATGATTATCAAGCAGCTATTGACCGACGAAATGTCATTGCTGATCTTTTGGCTGATGAAGGGGTTATCTCATTTTCTAACGCAGAGGATTACAAAGCAATGTCTATACCTCTTTTAGACAATTATGTTCCAGCCAGTTCTGGACATGAATATCCATTTTACTTTGATGCGGTGATCAATGAAGCTATTCGTAAGGTAAACATCCCTGAAGAAGACCTTATGTCCAAGGGCTATCGAATTTATACTAATTTAGATATCAATGCTCAACAAGGTCTTAATAACGCTTATCAAGAGAATGCTTATTTATTTAATGATGGGGCATATGATGCGCCGATTGTTCAAAGCGCAAGTGCGATAGTTGATACTCGTACTGGGGGAATTATGGCAATTTATGGAGGAAGAGGAGAATATGTCTATCGCGGCTTTAACCGTGCTAGCGATATGTATCGTGCTCCTGGATCGACCATTAAGCCCTTAGCAGTTTATTTACCAGCTCTTGAGAATGGATTTAATATGCATTCGATGGTTCCTGATGTTGTTAAGGCTTATGGTAAGGATCAATTTGCTCCAGAAAACTTTAATCGTCAAACGGATCCTAGAGGAGAAGTCCCCTTATACTATGCTTTATCACAAAGTAAAAATACATCCGCTGTTTATTTACTAGATAAATTAGGAATTCAAACCGCAGTCGATAAACTGCATCAATTTGGTATTGAAGTTCCCCAACAAGACCAGCAGTTGACCTTGGCCTTAGGGGCTTTTTCGACAGGAGTAAGCCCTGTGCAATTAGCCTCAGCTTATGCGACTTTTGCTAATAAGGGAATAAGAAATGAATCTTACTTTATTCGACGAATTGAAGATATTTCTGGGAAAGTTGTATATGATAACGAAAAACCTAAACGTCACTTAATCATGACCAAAACGATTGCCGCAGATATGACCAGCATGATGTTAGATACATATGGTGGCAATGGTACTGGATATGGCGCAGGCCCTAATACAGGTTTGATTGCTGGTAAAACAGGAACAACTGAAGTATCAGACGGTTCAACCCAAACGCGAGACCGTTGGATGGTTGGTTATACCCCAGATTTTGCGATAGCGACATGGATTGGTCTGGATGACGTAGAAAGTGCTAATTTGGATGAAATTATGCCAACTGGCATGGGGAGATTATTTAATAGTCAAACTTCTTACATGATGGCATACTCGCCACAAACACCATTTGATGTCAGCTACGCTTCGCAAATGGAAGCAGATACCAATGGTAAAATGGGTGGTGATTGGTTGGAAAATGTTGATTTCAACTTTGACGGAGAACTTTTTTCAACACTTAAAGAGAACGGAAGTAATCTATGGGAAAAGGTTAAATCTTTTAGTAGTGAAAAAACACAAGAGGTTATCAATTGGATCGAAAACTTAGACCTACCCATTTAAAAAACGCCCAATAAAAATGGGTGCTTTCACCTCAGTTTGATTGAAAAAAAGACTAAAAATTGATACTATTATCATATAGAAATGAGGTTATTATGAACATTAATATTTATGATACAGCTAACACTTTAGAACGCGAATTACGACAGTTGCCAGCTTATTTGAATGTAAAATCGGCACTCGAAGAAATAAAGAAAGATCCTGAAAGCAATCAGTTGTTTGAAGAGTTTCGTCAGGTCTCACAGTCACTTCAGACAATGACTGAACAGCCGAGTGAAGAGAAAATCACAGAAGTTCAAAACTTGTATGCAAAAGTAATGGAAAACCCTTCAATTAAGAAGTTAATGGAAAACGAACAACAACTCGGATTTCTAATGGAAGAAATCAATCAAATTATTACCAAGCCACTACAAGACTTATATCAAGCGCCAACTGAATAAATTTGAATTTGGCAACTGGAAGCCATCGAACAATTATCTTTCGAGGTTCTTTCAGTTGCTTTTATCAACCAATTATTTTGGAGAGAGGAGACCGAGATGCGTTTCATGCATTTTGCTGACCTACATTTAGATAGCCCCTTTGCTGGAATGCAAAAACAATACCCTAGCTTACAAGAAGTTCTAATCCAAGCTCCATATAAGGCATTCCATCGAGGCGTTTCATACGCTATTAAAGAAGATGTAGACGCTGTTGTTATTGCAGGAGATATTTATGACACTCAAAAACAAACAATTTATGCTCAACATGCTTTTTTAAAAGAATTAGAACGACTGAAAGCAGCAGAAATCCCAGTGGTTATTTGTCATGGGAATCATGACTTTCTTAATAACCAACGCTTACTGATGCAATATCCTGAAAATGTTTACGTCTTTAAAGATGAGTCGATTGACCATATCGATATAAAGACAAATGATAATCAAACTTGTCGCTTCTATGGTTTTTCTTATAATAAACGTTGGATTCATGAGTCCAAGGCCCAAGAATTCCCTGTAAAAAACAATGAAACGGACTTTACCGTAGGTTTATATCATGGGGAATTGTTAAGTAAGACGCAAAAGGGAAATTATGCTCCTTTTACATTGGAGCAACTAATCTCAAAAAATTATGATTACTGGGCTCTTGGACATATCCATCAGGCAAATACTTTATCCACATTCCCGCTTATTCAATATGCTGGTAGTCCTCAAGGTAGAAATCGCCTGGAGATTGGCGACAAGGGAGCCTATTTAGTCACCTTAGAAGTCGATCAAAAGGTAAAATCTGAATTTATTCATTTAGCTGAAATTGAATGGAGAGATGAAATCATAGAGTGTCAGGAAAACTGGCAAGTTAATGATTTGTTATGGGCGATAGAATCCTTAGTCAATAACTTTAAAGATGAGGTTGATAAGGGCCTACCTTCGAAGATTATTTCTTTAACTTTAAAAAATGCACAACGTTTGCCAATCGATATACAAGAACAAATTGAAAAAGGTGAGGTTGAATCGATACTCACTGAACCCCAGTCGATCGAAAAATTCGCGATTATTGTTAGGGTAAAGCTTGAGCGTCAAATGGTATTAGATGCCTTCGAATATGATAAAACATTAAAAACTAGCTTCCAAGCGGCTTGTCAAGATATGCAAGAAGGTAAAGCATATCATGAAAGTCTAGCAGAATTATTTGACCACCCAATTATTAAGCAAAGGATGTCAGATTTATCATTGGATGAAGAATTGAAGAAGGAATCTATTCGATCGGCACAAGAGTTAATGATTCAAGCAATCGGATTTGAATTTAAGGAGGCGATTGATAGTGAAGATTAGCACCCTTGATATCTATGGATACGGTAAATGGGTTAATCAACGCTTTGATTTAGATGATCAATTACAGTTGATTTTTGGTCAGAACGAAGCTGGGAAATCAACACTCCAATCTTTTATTCGAAGTATTCTTTTCGGATTTCCTTCTAAACATCGACGGGTCAATCAAATTAATCGCTATGAACCCAAACTTAGTGAAGTATATGGGGGCAGAATTCTTTTAAAAGAAACTAGCCATGGAGATATTTGGGTGGAAAGAACTAATAGAGGTCTAACTTTAACAGATACAAAAGGGCATGAGCTTGAACAACTAGTGTTAGATCAAATCTTAAGTGGATTAGATGAAAACCTCTTTGACTCCTTTTATGCCTTTTCACTGCAAAATTTGCAGGAACTGTCAAATGTTGATGCAGAAAAATTGGGTGATTATTTCCTATCAATCGGAACGGTTGGATCAGATAAATTTCTTTCTGTGGCTAAATATTTCGAAAAAGATCTGGGGCAACTTTATAAATTAAAGGGGAAAAATCCTAAACTTAATCAAGCGTTATTGGAATTTGAAGAACTTAGTCAATCCATTGAGAAAATGAAGCAAAATATGGCGAAGTATGATGACCTGTTCGACCAACAGCAAGCTGAAATAGATCAAATTGAAGCCCTTAATCAGTCTATTCATGATTTAGAAGAAAAGCAAAGACAATTGGATCAGTTGATGACAAGGTTTGATATTTATCAAAAAGACCTCGTCGCTCAAAGAGAGTTAGAGCAATTAGTTTTTACTAAAATGGATAAGGATATGCCAGAAAAATTAGAAGAGGCTGTTCGGACCAAAAATGATAGTCAAAAGACTATACAACAAATGCAAGAGCGTATTCACAATTTAAACAATGAAATGAGTACCCTAACCCGTCTAAATTGGGGAAAAAACCACGAAGACCAAAGGAGACAATGGTCAAGTGATACCGCCCATATTAAAAAGGTGGATTTACGTTTAGAACACGTTTTAGAAAGAATTCAAGAACAAACCAATACTATGGCTCGACTGGCTCGTGAAGGACAGTTTTATCCTGAAAAAGTAAAGAAGTCCTCAGAGTTTGACCGTGAAATCGAGCAAGGTTACGAAATTCAAGCGGCCATAGATGATTTTGAAGGACAAAAAGATTCTATTCAAGCAGAGAGAAAAGTTTTCCTAGATCAGCGAAAAGAATTGCAAACCTACTCTGTCACAGTTAGACAGCAGCACGCAAAACTAGAAAGTATGCGTATGAATGAAAGAGCTCAATTACAACAAGCTACAAATATTAGGCATTATCTTATAGGGGCTCTTTCAATCATTTTAGGACTAGCAATGGGTATTTATCATTTACTTAATCAGACAGGGGCGAATTTCCGTTGGATTGCTTTGATTTTAATCGGATTAGGTATACTTTCAACCGCTTATGTCTTCTTTGAGCATCTAAAATATAAAAAGAAATTTCATTCCTCTCCAGCAATTGAGAAAATGGCTGAATTACAAAGAAAAGAGCGCCATTATCAAGATAGAAGTCAAGAACTAGGTCAAGACATCAATCAACGAGAAGCCAATCTTCGATCGGTTGAAGAAAACTTAGTCAGAAAAAGACAAGAGCAGCAACGATGGTTAGTTGCCTTAGGCTTTTATCCAACTGCAGATGCAGAAATTGTTCTTAAATCGAATCCGGTTAAAGAGTACTTTCAAGCTGAAACAATTCGTCAACAATATGAAGAAGAGCGAAATGACCTCAATGTCGAGATTGCCAAATGGCGCAAACAAATCGCTCCACTACTTGAGCGTTTTCCTTTGGGAGATCAAAGTATCAAGGTTCTTATACACCACGTTGAAGAAACTGAAGTTTCAATCGCCCGTCAAGTGGAACGTGGTAAAGCGATGGAGGAACGTATAAGAAATGCTCAAGATATCATTGCTCAAGAGAAAAAACATCTACAAGAGCAGCAAGAAATCATTGAATCAATTTATCAATCAACAAACTCCTTTGACCAAGTTGACTTTAGACAAAAAGTTCAAGCCAATAATCAAATTCAGCAACTCAAAGAAAAACGTCACTTGTATAGTGAGCAGATTAGAGGTTATGAAAATGAGATGTCAGCTATCGAAAGTAAACAGTCATTAATCAATCAATATAATAAGGTTCAAAATGAATTAACGCTTAATAAAAGTCGTGTACAACCTCATCAATATCAGCGTGCAAATATTGAAGTGGCTTTAAATCAGCTTGAGCAAGATGGAAGTTATCAAGTCTTACAACAAAAACTGGAAGATAAGAAAGCAGAAATCATTAAATATGTTCAAGAGTGGAGTAAGAAAAAAATTGCTGTCGATTTAATCTATCAAACATTAAGACAAGGAATGGATAGTCCGATTCCTGAAATGAATAAAATGGCTAATGAAATTTTTTCTAAATTAACTTATGGGCGTTATGATCAAATTAAATTGAATAAAACTGGAATCAAAGTTAAACAGTTTTCAGATGTGCTGTTTTCACCTCATGAACTTTCGCAAGGAACCTTGGAGCAATTATATGTCGCTCTACGTTTAGCTTTTATAGTGAATGCCTCTTCAATGGTATCAATGCCTATCATAATCGACGATGCTTTTGTGAACTTCGACGAAATACGTAAAGCAAGCATGTATAAAGTTTTAGAGACCATCAGTCAAAATCATCAAGTTTTATTCTTTACTTTTGATCAAATGGCTGCGGATACATTAGCGATTGATTCGATGATTAACTTAGACGAGCTAATAGAAACGAATTCAACCCAGGAGGAGAGCTAAATGAGTTTATTATATGAGATTAATGAAGGAGACGAATTTGGAATTTATGTTCTTATTAAAGCAGCAGATGTGAGAACCGCTAGAAATGGCAAACCATTTATTGCCTTCCGTTTTCAAGACCGTTCTGGATCCATGGATGGTATGTATTGGTCTGCTACTGAAGAAGAAATTAACAAATTCCAAGTCGGTAAGGTTGTTTTTCTGAGAGCTAATCGGGATACTTATCAAGGAAGTCCTCAAGTAAAAATTAAAGCACTTCGTTTAGCTGAAGAAGGAGAACCCAACGATCCAACACTTTATGTTGAACGAATTTCTATGAAAATTGATGATATAAAAGAACAGATTAATGACGCTTTATTTCTCATTCAAGAACCGAATATTAATCGAATTGTGCGAAAAATTTTGAGTGAACATGAAGAAGCTTTTTACAGCTATCCAGCTGCTAAAAGAAACCATCATGCAATGGCAGGCGGTTTAAGTTATCATACTGTTTCTATGTTGAAAATTGCTAGAGCACTTTTGGCTATCTATCCGCAAATAAATTCTAGCCTACTTATTGGTGGACTGATACTTCACGATATCGGCAAAACAATTGAACTATCTGGAGCTATCTCAACCGAATATACTTTTAAAGGTAAAATGTTAGGTCATATCGTCATTATGTCAGAAATGATTGAACAAGTATGTCAACAAATTGGTATTGATCCTAATAAAGAAGCCGTTGTTTTATTAAAGCACGTTGTACTAGCACATCATGGTAAATTGGAATATGGTAGTCCTGTTCAACCGCGTATTCTTGAAGCAGAAATTCTTCACCATATTGATAATTTAGATGCTACTGTTAATATGATTTTGTCTGTTTTAGATAAGACACAAGAAGGTCAAGAAAGTGCTCAAATTTTCCCATTGGATCGTCGTAGTTTTTATAAACCAAATTTTAGAAAGTAGGCAAATAAATGACAGATAATAGCAATCCAAAGAAATGTAATTGCAAAAATCATGCGTCTAATCATGAGAGTCAATGCCAAGTTAATCATTCTAAATCGAACTCTGAGCACTTATGTGGATGCCATCATCATGCAGAACATAACTACCATCATGGATGTGGTTGTCACCATGAACAAGTAGAAAACCCTCAAACTGATCTTGGTTTTTCTCTATTCTTTGAAGGAGAAATTAATGCAACTCCGGAAGCAGTATGGAACCATTTGACTGATAATGAATACTTATCTAAGTGGAAGTCAGATATGAGGATGATTGACTGCAAACCAGGTGGGTCATTTAAAGTAACAAGAAATGGACAAGCGCATCATTTGATGTTAACAGATGTTGAAGAAGGACATTTATTGGCCTATTTATGGAAAAATGACGATATGGTTCTAACAATTGATCCTGGAGAAAAAGATACTACGCTCTTTACTTTTGAATATTGGTTTGCTGATAGAGAAGAAGCCAATGCTGAGGATGTAGCTCCATGGATTATAAATCTTTATGAACTTGAACACTTTATTGTTCATAATGAATTAATGGATACTAAAGACTTGCCGAAAGCATTGATGGCAGAAGTTAATAACTTAATTAAAGAGCAAAAATCACGTGAAACGCTTTAATATTTTAATACAGTAAAACAAAAAAGGTTGAGGATTTTCCTCAACCTTTTTATATTTAAAATAGTTTCTATTCGGCTGGCGCTTCTTCAGCAGGAGCCTCTTCAGCAGGAGCCTCTTCAGCAGCAGGTACTTCCTCAGCAGAAGCATCCTCTGGTTGGTCAGCTAAATTGATTAAATCATCCACTGCATTTTTTAATTCAGGATCTTCAATCTTTAAGTCAGAGTTTTTAATAAGCTCTCCGACAATTCCATAGGTAAAGTTAGAGTCAGCATACTTACTTTGTTTATATGCTTCAACTACTTCTTCTTTACTCTCTTCTAATGGTTTCTTTTCACCATTGTTGATTGTTTTAATAACGTGGTAGCCAAATTCAGATTGAACAGGTTCGCTCGTCATTTCTCCATTAGCTAAAGACTTAACTGCTTCTTCAAATTCTGGAACCATTTGTCCTGGCGAGAAAGGGGCTAATAATCCACCATTTTCTGCAGAACCATCTTTAGATAATTCTTGAGCAACGGTATCGAATTCTTCGCCATTATTGATGCGCTCAATAGCATTTAAAGCTTCTTCTTCCGTATCAACTAGAATATGCTGTGCTTCCATCATTGGTTGGTAATCATTATCATAGAAATTTTGAATGGCTTCATCTGACATATCGATGCGACCTTCAACAATTTCTTGTAAAAGATTACGGATATATAATTGGTATTCATATTGTTCAGCGCTACCTAATTGTTGGTAAGATAAGAATTGTTGGAATACCTCTTCTCCACCTAATTCTTGAATTTGTGACTGAACTTCTTCAGCAGCTCTTGTTTTAGCTCCTTCAGCGTCTTCTACATTTTCAATTAAAACAGCTTCAATAATTTTTGAGCGTAGAGCAGTAGAGCCAAATTGTTCTTTCATATCTTGATAAAAATCTTCAGCAGTGATAGTTGTCTCTCCAATAGTGGCAATTACACCCTCTTGAGCTGAAACGCTTGTTAAATTCGGCAATGCAACAAGTGCGACACTTGCTGCTGTTAAAATCCAAGTACGGATTGATTTTTTCATATTAATTTTCACTCCTATAGTTCTACTATAATTTGCTATAACATAAGCATAAATATATCTTAACACTTAATGATTAGAAAAGATAATATAAGCTAGAAATTCTAAAAAACATCATAATTTTTATAAATTAAAACCTGAATTTAATTCTTATATGAGTTTAAATTAGCTGAAGATATTCCCTCAATATCTTCATTTAATTGCTTAACATTTTCTTTAATCCTTCTTATTCTTGGTTCTGTTTCATCCATGACTTTTTGTTTAGTTTGATTGGTTAAATGAGAAATAAAGTCCATAGTTTGCTTAGCTTCTGCAGTCAATGACTGAATAGCTGAATGAAAACGGGCATAGTCTTGATCAACTTGTTGGAAATCAACTTTAAAATCTTTATAAGTCTTTTTTAGTTGATGTCTTGTTTTCTCACCAGATTGTTTAGCATTCATTAACCCCGCTAGTACTCCAAGAGCTAAGCCAGTTAGAAAACCTTGTGGGAAATTTTTCATACTAATCGCCACTTTCTATTGTTTGTTTAATTGATGCTGCCAATTGCTGAAATTCATCCTGAGTGTAACCATCTGAATGGTCTTCAAAATGTAATTTAAATCCTTCTTCTTTATGATAACGTGGAATCAGGTGAATGTGTGAATGGAAAACAGATTGATAGGCGACTTCTCCATTGTTATTGAGAATATTCATGCCCTTAACACCTGGTATGCTTTTTTTAATGGCGTCGGCAATTTTCGGAATTCGACTAAAAACGGTACTTGCTAACTCTGGATCATACTCAAAAATATCTTTAACATGTTTCTTTGGTATGACTAAAGTATGTCCTTTGGTAACTTGAGTGATATCTAAAAAGGCAAAGACCTCATCATCTTCATAGACCTTAGCGCTAGGAACCTCTCCGTTGATAATCTTACAAAAAATACAATTTGTCATTTTTTTCTCTCCTTTAACTTACGTCTTGTCTCTATAGCATATCATAAGGATTTTAGAAAACGCTATTAATAACATCTTAAAATGAGTCTTCATAAAAAATTCATAAGATTAGCGTGTTACAGGCTTAATTTCATTAAATATTCCATTTTAACTCAAGCCTCCTTTAAACTAGCTATGATATAATAGTTATGTTGAAGAAGGATATATTATAGATATAATAACAATTACATGGGAGGTAGAATGAATTTGAATAAAAGTAAATTTCAAAAAATGTACCTGCTCTTAACTCTTTTAGGCATTTTCCTGGTTTTTAATTTAAATCCTTTAGCAATAGTTCACGGCCAAGAGGAAACGACAGAAGAGCAAGTAGGGATAGAGCAAACTGACGAGCCATCTAGTCAAGAAATTTTTGAAACAAGTAATGAAGCTGTTTTTGACCCTCTACCTGATGTCGGTCTATTTAAGCAACTCATTCCTTATGTGCATTATTTAAATTATCAATACGTGGGAGATGGAAGTGAATACTCTACTAAAGATATCATCATGGAATTCATGCCTGATGCAAATGGAGTTTTTCAAGTCGCAGAGTTTACAGATACAAAAGCCGTAGCCTACGTTTATCAAATTAAGCCCGATGGTCTATATGAACTCGCTTACTTTGATAATTATACGGTAGTGGAAGACCTGAGGTATTCCGCTGATGCTTCAGATGACAATGTTTCACTCATTCTACCTGTAGATATAAGTGAAGGAACAATTTTTAAATCAGGCTATCAAGAAGAAATTAAGAAAAAAGTAATTGGTAGGGTGGACTCGCTAACAATTGGTCAAGAAATTTATACTGATGTTTTGCTTGTTGAAGAGATGGAAAAGAATAACGGAGATACAATCCGTATCTATTATGCCAATGACGCAGGTTTGATTTTAATTGAGCGTCTTCATCCAGATGGCACAACCACACCAATAATTTACCTTAGGTCTAGACAAGGTTCAATCATGGACCAATAGTGGATAATTTTTACAATCTTATTTTTAGAATAGGACTAGCATCATTAATTGTTAGTCCTTTTTTATTGGCTTATTTCTTGCTTTTAGCAATTTGAGTTTGGTATAATAGGTAATCGTTAGGCCGCCGTAGTGTAATGGATATCACGGAAGATTCCGGTTCTTTCGATGGGGGTTCGATTCCCTCCGGCGGTATTTGTAATAAAGCTAAAGATTTTTAGCAAAAAATCTCATATTTTTTTAAAAAATACTTTTTAGAGAGTTCAGCCAGATTGGCTGTTTTTTATTTTAAATTAGACTAGCTAGAATAAGGGGATTGACTAGACAATCGCACAAGGGTTGACTAAGATTTAACTAGTTAGAAGACAAGCAATTAGAAAGGAAAACTTAGAAAATTAAAAAGCCCATTTTTAAGACTAAGTTTATTTCTTATTACCATTCTTGTATTAGCTGCTTGTGATAGTACCAATAAAGCAAATATTGCAAGTGATGCTTATAAGATGTCAACTTATACTCTTATTAAGGCTGCTCAAGAAGGTAATCAAGATAAACAAAGTATTGATTTAGATAATCCCTCAAATATTTATGAAAAGGAAAAAAGCGCTAAAAAGTAACAACAAAAGATAAAACGACTAGTAGAAAAACCACTACCAAAGATAAATAAATTAAGTTTGTAGTTATTTTTTTAAAAGAATAAGGGTAAAAAAGAAAATTATATAGAAAAATCACTAAGACTAGTCATAAAACACTGGTATTGTGAGCTGGTTTTTGATATGATAATTTATGTGTAAAAATTTACAGCAAATCTAGCATTCTATATGCAATAAGTTATAAAGGAGCTCTTATATATGGCAATTAGTGCAGAATTAAGAACAAAGACAGGTACCGGTGCTTCTAAACAAGCACGTCGTGAAGGTAAAATTCCAGTAGTTTTATATGGGCAAAAATTAGAAGCAACTTCTTTATTAGTTGATCGTCGCGAATTCGAATCACTTCTAAAAAAAGAAGGATCTAACGCGGTTTTTGATTTAAACTACGACGGTAAAACGCAAAAAGTAATCTTGAAAGACTTTTCTAAAGCAGCTTTAAAAGATATTTTCTATTCAGTTGACCTAGAAGCTATCTCTGCTGATCAGAAGATTATTGTTGAAGTTCCATTAAGCATTATTAACGAAGAAACAGTTAAAATTGGCATTGTGGAACAAACACTTAATACAGTGGAAATCGAAACTAAACCAGACACTATTCCGAACTCATTTGAAATTGATGTTACTGGAATGGAAATTGGTGACACTAAGACAATTGCTGACTTAGCAGTTCCAGCAGGCGTTGAAATCTTAGAAGATTCAACTGAAACAATCGTTTCAGTTTCTGCTCCAACAGAAGAACCAGAGGAAGAGGAAGAAACTGAAGTGATAGAACCTGAAGTAATTGGTGCTAAAGACGAAGAAGAAGAGTAAAAATTTGTATTATGAAGCACTGTAAACGCTTGTCGTTTATGGTGCTTTTTTTAGATAGGAGTTGAACAAACTGATCTCAAAAGAAGAGGCTATTAAAGTCAAATCCATTTTAAAAAAATCGCTGAAAGACTTAGGAGTGGATAAGATCGGTTTTACGACAGCGGAACCTTTTGACCATTTAGAGGAAAGTTTAAGAGAGCAAAAGGCGAAAGGACATACCACTGGTTTTGAACATCCTATCATTGAGGAGAGAATCTATCCTGAAAAAATCTTTGAAGGGGCCCAATCAATTATTTCGATTGCTTTGGCTTATCCTAGTAACTTTAGAAAGGAACCAGCTTCTAATAAAGAAGAACGTCGTGGTAGTTTTGCTCGTGCTTCTTGGGGGAAAGACTACCATCATATTTTATCAGAACGTATGCAAAGGGTTATTGATCTTATCCAAGCAGAAATTCCTGATGCTCGTTTTAAACCGATGGTTGATACGGGGGAATTGATTGATGTGGTTGTGGCTGAAAGAGCTGGATTGGGCTTTATAGGTCGTAATGGTTTGCTGGTCACTAAAGAATTTGGCAGTTACGTTTATTTAGGTGAAATTATCACGAACATTCCTTTTATGCCAGATCAAAGGGTTACATATGGTTGTGGCGATTGTTATCGTTGTGTGACAGCCTGTCCTACTCAAGCTCTTTTTGGTGACGGTAAGATGAATGCGCAGAAATGTTTATCCTATCAGACTCAAACCAAAGGACATTTAGCTGAAGACTATCGCCGAAAAATGACTCATGTCATTTATGGCTGTGATATTTGTCAGATTTCATGTCCTTATAACAAGGGCATTGATTTTCATCATCATCCTGAAATGGAGCCTATCCAAGACGAAGTAAAACCAATATTAAAGAATATGTTATCACTTAGCAATAGAGCCTTTAAACGACAATTTGGACATTTAGCGGGGTCTTGGCGAGGCAAGAAGCCCTTGCAAAGAAATGCAATTATCGCTTTGGCTAATTATCGGGACCGAACAGCCTTGCCGCATCTGCTTGAATTAATTGAAAAAGATCCACGACCAGTGATTCGAGCAACTGCTGCCTATGCTGTTAGTGTAATTCAAAGAGATAAAAATCAAGCGATGATTAGTATGATTTATGACCAACTGCAGAAGGAATCTGAACCAGAAACCATCAAAGAAATGAAAAAAGCTATTGAACGTCTCAAAAATAAAAAAGAGTTAAAGTCTAAAAGGAGTTAAACGATGAAAAACCATATCGTACTTTATGAGCCCCTAATGCCAGCTAATACTGGCAATATTTCGAGAACTTGCGCAGGAACTAATACTAGTTTACATTTGATTGAACCGCTTGGTTTTTCTACTGAGGATAAAATGCTTAAACGAGCAGGGCTAGATTATTGGGAGCATGTCGACATTACTTACCATGACAGTTTACCAGCCTTTATGAAGTTTTTAGGTAATCGTAAATTGTACTTGATTTCTAAATTTGCACCAAGAGTTTATAGCGAAGCTAATTTAGCTGATTCAACGATTGATGAGCAGTTTTTTATCTTTGGTAAGGAAACGACTGGGCTACCTGAAGATTTTATGCAAGCTCATAAAGATCAATCTTTAAGAATCCCGATGAATGATCAGCATATTCGTTCTTTAAATTTATCTAATACGGCTAATATTATTATTTATGAAGCTCTAAGACAACAGAACTATGAAGGATTGGAAGCCATACATCATTATCGTGATACTGAAAAGGCTCAAAGACTTAAATGGTAATAGCTTGACAAATAAAATCTATTTAATATAATAAATTTAATAGTTAGTACGAATAGTATCTGAAATAAGGGTCAAGCAGAAAGTTAGCGGTTGATGAGAGCTAATCACTTATTCAGTGAATCCACGTATTCATTCTGCTTTATGAAAGCTAAGCATAAATAAAGCCGGTCATCGCCGTTATGATACAAGTGTAAGAATTTAAATCAATTCTTAAAAACGGGTGGTACCGCGGAACAAGAGACCTTTTCGTCCCAAATAGACGGAGGTCTCTTTTTTATTACATAAAGGAGGAATTAAGATGTTAGATAGGCGCTATTTGAGAAACCATATGGATGAAGTAGTTGAGCAATTAAGTCATCGCGGAGTAAAAACAGAAATTTTAAATGAATTTAAAGAGTTGGATAAAAAAAGAAGAGCTCTATTAACTCAAGTAGAAGAGAAAAAAGGGGTCCGTAATAAAGTTTCGCAAGAAATTGCCACTATTAAGCGCAATAAAGGAAATGTGGATGAACAGATTCAAGCCATGCAAGTTATAGGGCAAGAAATAGCTGAATTAGATGAGACTTTAAATCAGCTAGACATTGCTTTGGCTCAAATTGAACATGGATTACCTAATTTACCTCATGAATCAGTACCAATAGGTGAAGATGAAGAAGATAATGTTGAAAATCGCCGTTGGGGTCAGATTACAGACTTTGATTTCGAACCTTTAAATCATTGGGATATTGCAGAGAATTTAGGCATTCTTGATTTTGAACGAGCAGGCAAAGTATCAGGTTCACGCTTTGTATTCTATAAGGGGTTAGGCGCAAGGTTGGAGCGCGCTATTTATAACTTTATGTTAGATACTCATACGGCTAGAAATGGTTATACCGAAGTTATACCGCCTTATATAGTTAATGAAAAGTCAATGTTTGGAACAGGACAATATCCTAAATTTAAAGAAGATACTTTTGAGTTGAGTGATGATCGTCAATTTGTCTTAATCCCAACAGCGGAAGTTCCTCTAACCAACTACTATCGAGATGAAGTAATTGCAATGGAAGAGTTACCGGTCAAATTTACCGCCATGTCTCCATCATTTAGATCAGAAGCCGGATCAGCCGGTCGTGATACTAGAGGTCTGATTCGTATGCACCAATTTCATAAGGTTGAAATGGTTAAATTTGCCCATCCAGAAAGTTCTTATGAAGAATTAGAATTTATGGTCAAAGATGCTGAAGGTATCTTACAAGCTTTAAAACTACCTTATCGGGTAATCACCCTTTGTACTGGAGATATGGGCTTTTCAGCCGCTAAAACATATGATATTGAAGTTTGGGTTCCAGCTCAAGATACCTATCGAGAAATATCTTCTTGCTCTAACACAGAAGCTTTCCAAGCGCGACGCGCTATGATTCGTTACCGCAACGCTGAAGGCAAGTTGAATTATGTTCACACCTTGAATGGATCTGGCTTAGCTGTTGGTCGAACAGTTGTAGCCATCCTAGAAAACTACCAGCAAGCGGACGGCAGTGTTAAAATTCCAGAAGTATTGGTACCTTATATGGGTGGAGTGACTGAAATTACCAAAGAGAATGCAATGGGATAATATACAAAGCTTTTCTTAAAATTTTTTAAGGAAAGCTTTTTGTATAAGTATTTAGAGTGTGAAATTTGAATTTTAAAAAAAGATATGCTTTAATTAAAGTAACTTATTAAGAGGAGTGTTACATTTGAACAATTTCTAAGAAAGCAGCATGAGTAGAAGTGACTTCTATTTAGTGTGAACTTTTTTAGAAAGTATCAAATGTTACATAGGGGATACTTCTATTCTATTCTAAGCTGCTAATAATGGATTTTTGGCACAAGAGTAGAAAGGAGTTTTTTTATGTTACAGGTAAATAGTCTAAGCTTATACCATCGTAAGGATTTCGTTAAAATTATTGATGACTTGTCTTTTATTATTCATCCCGGCGAAAAAGTAGCGATTATTGGCGAAGAAGGTAATGGGAAATCGACTATCTTAAAGTGGTTAATGAATGATGAATCACTTAGTAACTATCTAATTATTAAAGGCGAAAAAATTAATTCTTTCAGTCAAATGGCATACCTCCCTCAACAAATGAAGGAGGAAGATCTTAGTTTAAGTATTGAAAAGTTCTTTTTCGCAAAGGTAGATCCCTTTTTAATGGATTATAATAAAATAATCAAATTTGGAATGAAAATAGGTTTTGATTGGGAGCGACTACATTCTGAACAAATAGTGAGATCCCTCTCAGGTGGTGAAAAAATAAAATTATCACTGTTAAGGATAGCAGCTCAGCAAGCGGATTTAGTTCTACTAGATGAACCATCTAATGATTTAGATATTGATTCAATAAGGTATTTAGAAAAATTTATTAGCGAAAGTAAACAAGCAATATTATTTGTTTCACATGATGAATCGCTACTACAATCAACAGCCACTTCGATTATTCATTTAGAGCGATTGTTGCATAGAAAAGACCCATGTCATACAGTTTCGAAATTAGCTTATAAGGACTATCTTCTATATCGTGATAAGAGGATCGCGAGTCAGCAAAAAGACTTTGAGCAAAATGAAAGAATATATGCTAAAAAGTTTGCTCGTCAACAAAGGCTTGAGTCAGCTTTGCATCATCGTTTAAATCATACTAAGGATTCAGCAAGCGGACGACTACTAGCGAAAAAGATGAAGACCGTTAAGTCATTGGGCAAAAGACTTGAACGCGAACATCAACAAGGAAGTCAGCAAGTGATAATTGAAGACCCAATTAAGATATTTTTTAACCACTCCATTCCAATTGCTGATTCGCGCAAGATTATGGAGGTAAGCAATTTTAATTTAAAGGTTGAAGGTCGTTTACTAGCACCAAACATTAATCTAACGGTTCAAGGACAGGATAAAATAGGAATTGTGGGAGCTAATGGGGTAGGCAAATCAACGCTTTTAAAGCATATGTGGCTTTTATTCAATCAAGATGGTGATAGAGAAGGAATTATACCTGCCTATATGCCTCAAAATCATAGTGAATTCGTCGATACGAATTTGACACCGATTCAATTACTTGCTAAGGAAGGAAGCAGCGAAGAATTAACACAAATAATGACTTTTTTGGCCAGTATGAATTTTCTTCCTGAGGAAATGTCTCACCCTATCAATGAATTATCAGGAGGACAAAAAGCAAAATTATTATTTTTAAAAATGGATTTGATGAGAGCAAATCTTCTTTTCTTAGATGAGCCGACGCGTAATTTTTCTCCGAATTCACAACCAAAAATACGGAAAGTTTTAAGCGAATTTCCAGGAACTATTATTAGCGTCTCCCATGATCGTTTATATTTAAAAGAGGTATGTCATCAACTGTATCTACTTAAACCAGAGGGTCTTAAACTTATTGATTAAGTTCAATCGTTTATGAATTTAGTTAATAAGTAGTTTTAAAGCCGAAGTCCAAGCGTGAGACCGAAAGTCTAGCTTTTGGGCTTCCATTGGCTTTGAGTATGATGGACCAACTTAAAAAATTATTATTTATGCGAATCAAAAGAAGATAAAAACAATCATAAAATTGAAATAAAAATAAGTCCTTATACGTAAACAAGTTAGAAGTATATATTTTGTATCTTAAAGCCTGATCTGGATGAGCCCGATTTGCTTATCGCCAATCACTTCAAGCTGCTTAGAAAACAATAAAATAAGAAAGACAAGCACATATAACATGTACGCATCTTTCTGGTCCAACTTCTTGGGGGTCACTATAGGGTCAACTCTTATTTCTTTTAGATTACTTAAATAAATAATACAAAATGACAACGGCACCCAAAATAATACGGTAGTAACCGAAAGGTTTAAAGTCATTCGTTTTGATGAATTTAAGAAGTGAACGGATGACGATTAAGGAAACAAGAAAGGCAACAAACATACCTACCAAGAGGTAAACAAGTTCAGCACTAGTAAAAGCAAAGCCAAAGTCTTTTAACTTAACTAAAGAAGCTCCGAACATAACAGGTATTGACATAAAGAAAGAAAACTCTGTCGCAACTGTTCTTTCCATTCCTAATAAAAGTCCACCGAGGATGGTTGACCCCGACCGTGAAGTACCTGGAATTAAAGACAAGGCCTGAAATAGACCGGTTTTAAAAGCCGTAGGGAAAGAAATCTTTTTAAGAGTATTAACTTGTTTAGCATGACGAGCTGGCTTTTTATTTTCAATCCACAAGAAAGCAAAACCATAAATGATTAAGGCAGCAGCGACCACATAAGGAGTATTAAAATACTCTTCCATGTAATCATTGATCAATAGGCCCAGAACTCCTGCTGGCAGGGTAGCAAAAGCAACTTTAAACCAAATTACCCAGATATTTTTTCTTTCTTGGCTAGACTTTTTAAAATCCAAAGGGTTAAGTTTATTAAAATAAAGGACGACTACAGCTAAAATTGAACCAAATTGTACAACAGTTCGAAACATTTCAACAAAATTTGGATTGAGATTTAATTGAATAAATTCCTCAACTAAAATTAAGTGTCCAGTTGAAGAAATGGGTAACCACTCTGTAATTCCTTGAACAATACTTAAGAAAATAATTTTTAATAATTCCATCCATTCTAGGTTTTGCACTATATATCACCTCGTGATCTTTTTCTCGCTTATTATAGCTAACAATTAAACAAATGTCACTATGTGGTCAATTCTTAAAATAGGAGTCTGTGAAGAAATATGATAAAATGAAGTCAAGAGGAGGAATAAAATGTTTGGGTTATTTAAGAAAAAAGCTAAAAAAATCAGCCTACATGCTGTCTGTGATGGTCAAATAATTCCTTTAGAAGAAGTCAACGATCAAGTTTTTTCTCAGAAAATGATGGGAGATGGCTACGCTATTCAACCGAGTCAATCAACCATCTACTCACCAGTTCAGGGTAAATTAATGAATGTTTTTCCGACTAAACATGCGATGGGAATACAAATAGAAAATTTAGAATTACTACTTCATATGGGATTAGATACGGTGGAATTAGAAGGTAAGCCTTTTAATACTTTGGTTAATGAAGGGGATAACTTAACACCAACCACTGCTGTTTCAGAAGTTGATTATCAAGAAATTGAAGCAGCAGGTAAGGATAATGTGATGTTAGTTATCTTTGTTAATGGTTCAGAGATCATCGATGAGTTTAAGATTACTGCTAGCGGTTCAGTTACTAAAGGACAAGAAATTGGGTATGTGACATTAAGGTAAAAGGTTATCAAAAAAATGATTAGCAAATTCTATTGAATCTGCTAATCATTTTGATTTTTAACTAATCACTAACTTTTTGAATATATTTTTTAATGAAATTTACTTATTATTTAATGCTAATATACAAACGCATTCAGGAGCATAAGCTTTTGTATCGGTTAAAGAAATTATTCCACTTTCAGAATTTCTCTTAAATAAAGTAAGGTAATCAGAATCTTGATGAGCCACAATCAAATATTTTTCATCATGCGATAAGCAGAAATCTCTTGGAACTTTTCCATATGATGAAATACTTTGTAGAAGGCTTAACTTACCGCTAGTTTTATCCACTCCAAAGAGGGTAATTTGATCTTGATAGCGTGTCGAAACATATAAAAAGTTACCATCTTTTGAAATTCTAATTGCAGCTCCGGTGGCTTCTGGGTGACTATCGGTTGGAATATTATGATAACTTTCAATAATCTCTAAATGGCCATTTTGTTTTAGATGACATAAAATCGTGGTATTATTCAGCTCACCAATAATGTAGATAAATTTCTGATTAGGATGGATTGCTAAATGCCGTGGACCGGTTCCAGCTGGAATATTTAAAGATTGCTCAAGATGGGAGATTGAGCCATTCTCAGCTAAGGAATATACATAAATTTTATCACTACCCAAATCACAAACATAAAGAAACTTATCTTGATTGAAAGTAGAGGTAAAGTGGATACGAGACTGAGTTTGATTAGGATGGACAGATGAACCATCGTGGGCAACAGTCTGTATATGTTTTATTTCATCATCATTTAAGTGATAGATTTCTATAGTGCCTTCATGATAGTTTGATAGGTAGAGGACTTTTTTAGAATCTAAATAGAAAAGATGACATCCTGCTGCTTTGGTGTGATAAAAATAATTTTTTTTAATCCAGGTATCATTATGCTTTTTTTTGTATACTGCCACTCCTGAAAAAGGTTCTTCTTTTTCAATTGCAAATAAATAGCGATTATCTTTTGAGAGGGCAAGATAGGTGGGGTTTTGAATTGTATCGATTAACTCTCTTTCTGTGAAAGTTTCTTTTTGAGAATCAAAAGTGATCGATGTTAATCCTTCATTAACTCGACGGGTATAACCACCTAAAAAATATTTTTCTTTCATAAGATGGACTCCTTTCTTCTTCAAAAGTATTATAGCATAAGGGTAGATTTATATCGTAGTTAAGCCAATCATTTTAATTCTATTTGTGGTATGATTGAGATGAATTCATATAGGATAGGAGGGTATTGATGCGAAAATTAAATCAGTTTTTATTTAAGTCAGAATTCTTGAATGATCGCAATGTTATTCGGCTATTAAAATTTATTTTAATTGTCTTGGCAATCTATGCTTTTACACAAATTTCTTATTTATTTCAACCACTCTTTGATTTCTTGAACTTCTTTGCCTTTCCTTTCATTGGAACGGGCATTATGTACTATCTGTTCTCGCCCTTAGTGGTTAAACTCTCTAGACGCGGTGTAAACCGTCATTTATCAATATGGTTAATTTTTATTGGCCTCTCATTATTAGTAACTTGGGGTGTAGCTACACTCGTGCCGATAGTACAAAGTCAGACGCGCTCATTTATTAATGATTTACCTAAATATGTAGCAGGAATTCAAGATGTTTTTAACAAGCTTCCTTTACTACCTGATTTTAATGAAGTCTTTCCTAATCTGGCTAATCAAGAGGGGAGTGTTGATTTAAACGGACTTATCCAGCAAATTCAACCGCTAATTACATCGACTTTTGGTGGATTAGGTAGCGTGATAGGTACAGTTTCAACGGTTGTAACCGGCTTAGTTACTATTCCTGTCTTACTTTATTATCTTTTATTAGAAGGTTATAAGCTATTCCCTAAAATACTTTATTATATTCCTGATCGCTATAGAGAAACGACTAAGACTATGATTTATCAATCTCACTATCAGATTGGTCAATATATTCGTGGCCAAATTATTGTTGCAATTATTGTGGGCATGATTTTCGCTGCTGGTTTTTCCATTATAGGCCTAGACTATGCGATTACTTTAGGAGTACTTGCTACTTTTCTTAATGTCATTCCCTATATTGGGTCAGTCATTGCCGCTATTCCTGCCATAATTATTGGTTTAATTGCCTCTCCTTTTATGTTAATAAAGGTCTTATTGGTTATAGGGATTGAGGCTTTAGTTGAAGGAAGACTTATTCAACCGCAAATTCTTAGCTCGAATTTAAAAATCCATCCAGTTACAATTTTAATTGTTCTGTTAGGAGCGGGGCGCATATTTGGTGTAACGGGTGTGATTCTAGGTGTTCCTGCTTTTGCAGTACTTAAAGTGATCGTAACAGAACTATATCGTATTTACCGCAAACACTCTAATTTATATGGTGATGATTTAAAGAACCAATCGCTTTCTAAAGAAACTTTAATTGATATGTGTTTGGTTGAAGATGGGCAGGATGGTTTTGCTGCAGAAGATCAAGTTGATAAATTACTAAATTCCAATCAATTATTAAAATAAAATTAGTTCTTGGTTTTCTATGGAAAAATCATGAATTTATCTTTATAATAATTAAGTGTCAAGGTGAGATAGTACGCCAGTCAAGCAAGAGTATCCTTTGGATGCTCTTAATTTTATGTGAAGGATTTGTTAAGATGGGTGTAATTATTAATGGTATCGTAATCGTTATATGTAGTTTAATCGGTATGGGTTTAAAGGCAGGAATCCCTGTAAAAATCCATGAGCGATTGATGCATGGTATTGCTTTATGCGTGCTCGCAATTGGAATTGATGGCACCTTAGCTGGAGAAAATACGATTGTTATGATTTTGTCAGTTGTTGTAGGAGCAATGATTGGGGAATCAATTGATATTGATCAAAAGGTAACTTATGGGATTTCATTAATTGAAAAAAAAATATCAAAACCAGGATCTGATAGTCAGTTAGGGCAAGGTTTTATTTCAGCAGCAATGATCTTTTGTATTGGTTCAATGTCTATTTTAGGATCTTTAGAAAGTGGATTAACCGGTGATAATACCACGCTCTATACCAAGTCTATTTTAGATGGCATTACCGCCATTCTATTGAGTTCATCTTTGGGAGCAGGTGTTTTACTATCGGCAATTCCAGTAATAATCATCCAAGGCTTATTAGTAATCTTAGCAGGCTTTTTAGCTCCTATTTTATCAGTAGCAGTGGTAAATGAGATTATTGCAGTAGGATCACTATTATTGATTGGCTTAGGCATGAATATTTTAAATATTACTGAATTAAAGATTTTAAATTATACACCGGCAATCTTTTTACCCCCTATTTTCTTGACGCTATTATCTTTATTCTAATTAGGAATACTATTCTATGGAGGTATAATAATATGAAGAAAATTGTTGGCATCGTTGGAAATAATTCTACGGAATCTACCAATCGTAAGTTATTACAATTTATTCAAAAACATTTTCAAGATAGAGCGAATATCGAATTACTTGAAGTTCGAGGCCTGCCAATCTTTAATAAACCAGCGGATGGGAAATTACCTGAGGTAATCATTGAAATGGCTGAAAAAATTGAGGCAGCCGATGGAGTGGTTATTGCTACTGCAGAGTACGATCATTCTATTCCAGCCGCTTTGACGAACGCTTTATCTTGGTTATCTTATAATATATTTCCTTTTGTGGATAAACCTTTAATGATTGTGGGAACTTCCTATGGTGTTTTAGGGACTTCTAGAGCCCAACAACACCTGCGTTCAATTATGAATGCACCAGTTATTCGTGCAATGCTTATGCCTGGTTGTGAATTTTTAATGGGGAACTCTTTAGAGGCTTTTGATAAAGAAGGGAATTTAGTTTTCCCAGATAAGGTCAATCAGTTAGAAGCTTATTTTAATGATTTTCTTCAATTTATTGGTGTCACAGAACTATTACAAGAAAGGCATCAAGCAAATGTGGATGAAGCTCGCAAGTTCTATCATCAACAGTTCGAAGCTAAAGAGTAAGGGGGGATAATATGAAATTAGTAGGAATCGTAGGCTCTAATGCAGAATTTTCGTCTAATCGTTTATTATTACAGTATATAAAGCGGCACTTTGCTGAATATTTTGAATTAGAAATTCTTGAAATTAACCAAATTCCGATGTTTGATGCTAGTAATGATCAAACAGATCATCCGGCGATTCAGTTATTAAATAAAAAAATACTTCAAGCGGATGGTATATTAATAGCCACCCCAGAACATATCCATACTGTTCCACCTGCTTTAAAATCTACAATTGAATGGCTATCTTATAAAGTTACACCTTTTATTCATAAGCCTGTGTATGTTATTGGAGCATCCTATTTGGAACAAGGGACCTCGCGTGCTCAATTACATATGGATCAAATTTTGGAGTCTCCTAGAGTGGATGCTTATGTCTTCCCTGGAAATGAATTTTTACTAGGTGGTGCTAAAAATAAATTTGATGCTGAAGGGAACATTACCGACCCTAAAACAGTTGACCATTTAGAAAAATGTATAGCTAAATTTATTCGCTATGTAAAATTAATCAATCAACTGGAAAATATTCCTGAAACTACAATTGACTAGATAAATGACCCTCGCATTGACTATAAAAAAGCTGTCGATAAAAATCGGCAGCTTTTTCTTAATGACGATATTTTTTGCTTAACTTTTTAGCTTTTTGTGTGTTAGCAAAATGGAGTTTAGCTGTTTGATTGAGACTTTCAATCCCATAGCGGTCGATTAATTTTGATGCATAAAGATCAACATTTCTGCCTGCCCCTGAAGGTAGTTTGCCGCCAAAAGTTTCACCGAGCGAATGAAGTTTTTTAACAAAGGCATCTCTTGCAATAATGGAAGCACAAGCAACGGCCAGATGAATAGATTCGGCCCTTTTAGCAAAATAGACATGGGCGCGATAAACTTCCTTTTCGTTTTTTAAGTGTTGGTAATAATTCTTTTCTGACGTAAATTGATCAATTATTACTCCATCAAGTTGCTTTTTCTGTTCAGGAGATAGTTTTTTATATAGTTCTTTAATAGTAAAGTTATGTAATCTCGCCTTAAGTCCGTTAGCATTATATTTTTTAATCATTTGATTGTATTTTTGTGGATTAGCAATTGTTAAATGATAATCAACTGAGTGTATGAGATTAGCCGCAATGCTTTCGATTTCATGATCAGATAAATTTTTAGAATCTTTTACGCCAAGTTCTTTAATTAATTCTTGTTTTTCAAAAGGAAGATAGACTGCACATACAGTCAAGGGTCCAAAGTAAGATCCGTTTCCCACTTCATCCGACCCAATTAAATTCTTAAATTGAATCCGGTCAGGTAAATGAGTGTTGTTTTCGAGAAAATTCGTGTGGATTGATTGAGGCAAGTCTTTAGCCCATATTCGCGCTTCTTCTTCAGCTGCTTTTCCTTGAAAGAGGACTTTGCCAGATTTATAAGCTGTAATGGTTACATAAGCTAATTTAGCTCTAAAGAGGCTATAGGGAACGGGGTCAATTAAGTGTCTTTGGTAATTTTCTTCCATAACTTTAAGAGTTGCTGGGTTTACTTCGAGAGTGACGCTGTTCATTTATATCCCACCTTTTATGAATTGGCTATCATAATTATCAGTTTACCATCTTCTTTAATATTCGTATAGGAAAGGTGCATTATAGAGGGACTTTTGGTAAAATAGTGGGAGAATCAAGCTTAAAGAGGAGATTACATGGAAGAGAAGAACCGTTATAAGGCATTGATTGAAGGCAGAGTCTATACCATTGTGGGTCATCGTTCGAGAGAGCACATGGATGCAGTTGTTCAATTACTGACTCAACAATTACAACAATTAAAAGAACTTGATCCCAATTTGACTCAAGAAGATCGCGCTATTTTGATGGCAATTAATGCTATTTCAGACCAGATTACAAAAGAAGAAAAAATTGCAGCGCTAGAGAAAAGACTAGGCTTAGGCTAATTTTTAAAGAAATAGAATGATTATGAATTTTTTGAACAGGACTAATGAGGAAATCATTAGAGGGGGTACTTTATGTTAAGTGTTATTGTAATTTTAATTTTGGCCTTCGCCTTTTACTCTGGCTATCGGTCAGGAATGATTATGCAGATTGTAAGATTGTTAGGTTATATTATTACCTATATCATTGCTACACAATATTTTGATGTTTTGAGCAAGTGGGTGGAGATGATTATACCATTTCCAGCTGTCCAACCAGATAGTCAACTCGCTCTATATACGGAAGCTCAAACTTTTCTACTCGATCAAACTTTCTATAAATTGATTACTTTTCTAATTATCTGGTTAATCGGCTGGTTGTTAACGAATGTATTATCCATTTTATTTACCAAAGTAACTTATTATAGTGTTTTAAATATTAGTAATCGGTTAATTGGTGGTGTACTCAATTTCGCTGTTGTCTATTTTATCGTATTTATGGTTTTATACTTATTATCGTTAATTCCTATAGAATTTATCCAACAGCAATTT
This sequence comes from Facklamia sp. P9177, assembly GCF_050409585.1. Classification (NCBI taxonomy): domain Bacteria; kingdom Bacillati; phylum Bacillota; class Bacilli; order Lactobacillales; family Aerococcaceae; genus Facklamia; species Facklamia sp. P9177. The sequence goes on along the minus strand of NZ_JBNUPE010000003.1, from coordinate 114,538 downwards.
GTTAACAACCCATTGATTTTTAGAATGGTGGATTCCACGCCTATTTTGACCGACTTTGTAGGGAAGTTTGGCTTGGGATCCTAATGATTATTAATAGGAAAGGGGGAATCTTTGATGACTAATAGTAAAACTTTGGAGAAATTAGAGTATCATAAAATTATTCAGCAAGTCTCCCACTTTGCAAATACCGAGATGGCTAAATCTAAGATTCTCAAAATGCAGCCATCCACCGATTTGGAAACAATTCAAAAATGGCAAGAGGAAGTGGAAGAAAATTTAGCAATTCTTCAACAAGGTAAGAACATACCTATTCCTCGCTTAGTAGCGTTAAGTATGGCCTTTAGACGGCTGGAGATTTCAGCTGCTTTAAACCCTAAGGAGTTAGGACAAATTGGCCGCCTATTGACTACTACCAATCAAGTAACACAATTTTTTGCTGATTTAGAAGCTGAAGAAAAAATCTATCCTTCATTGAAGTATTGGGTGGATCAATGCGTGAGTCTTCCACAAGTTATCAAAGAAATACAATCAACGGTAAGTGATGAGGGGGCGGTTTTAAATTCCGCATCCACTCAATTGGCAGCTATTAGAAAAAATCAAAGTCAAACAGAAAATCAAATCCGCAACCAACTGAATCAATTACTAAAAACTAAAGGGAATCAGTTGAGCGATCGCTTAATAACTATCAGGAACGATCGTTATGTTCTACCCGTTAAGGCGGAGTATAAAGGTCAATTTGGTGGTACCATTCATGATCAGTCAGCAACTGGTCAGACAGTCTTTATGGAACCGAAGGTTGTTGTGGAGTTAAATAATCGCTTAGCCCAATTGGAGATAGATGAGCGTACCGAAATTGAAAGAATTCTTCTTGAAATATCTTTAATGATTGCGCCTTATGTTGAAGAAATTAAACATAATCAATCCATGATTGCCCAATTAGATTTTATTCAATCTAAAGCTGAGTATGCTAAAGCGATTAAGGCGACAAAGCCTGTTTTTTCAATTGATAACCAAGTAGCTCTATGGCAAGCCAGACATCCTTTAATTGATTCGGACGATATTGTAGCAAATGATATATTAATTGGTGAAAACTATCATATTCTCTTAATCACAGGTCCTAACACCGGTGGTAAGACGATTATTTTAAAAACGATTGGTCTCATTCAATTAATGGGACAATCAGGACTTCATGTTCCTTGCGATTCTGGTTCTCAATTAGGCGTTTTCCAATCGATTTATGCTGATATTGGAGATGAGCAGTCCATTGAGCAGTCTCTTTCTACCTTCTCCAGTCATATGACGAATATTGTGAATATAGTCGAAGAAGCAGACTATCAATCCCTCGTTTTATTTGATGAACTCGGTTCTGGAACTGATCCGCAAGAAGGTGCAGCCTTAGCTATTTCTATTTTAGATTATTTAAGGAAAGTAGGGGCTACTGTTTTAGCAACAACTCATTATCCGGAATTAAAAGTTTATGCCCATGAACGAGCAAAAACAATTAATGCCTCTATGGAATTTGATGTTCAGACCTTATCGCCAACTTATCGCTTAATGATAGGTGTACCTGGTCGGTCCAATGCTATTGAAATCTCAAGAAGATTAGGCTTGAGACAAGATATATTAGAGGGGGCTCAAGAAGGAATTTCACAAGATAGTCAATCTTTGAACGAAATGGTTGCTAAATTAGAGCGTGAAAGAAGAGAAAGTGAGCTAAAAAATAAAGAAGCTCAAGCTTTCTTAGAAAAAGCAGAACTCTTATGGCAAGATTTACGAACTGAATATGACCGCTATCTTGAGCAAAAGCATGACTTAGTTGAAAAAGCTAAGCGTCAGACTAATGAGAAAGTGGAACAAGCTCAAAAAGAGGCGGAAGAATTGCTGCAAGAAATTCGAGACTTACAGTTAGTCCAAGGACAAAATCAAACCATTAAAGAACATGTTTTAATCGACAAGAAAAAGGCTTTTGATCAATTAAAACAACCAGAAAACTTGAAAAAGAATAAAGTCTTAAAACGGGTTAAAAAGTCTAAAAAGATTCAGGTGGGCGATGATGTCGAGGTCTTATCCTATGGACAAAGAGGAACTGTGCTTGAACAAGTTGAAAAAAATGAGTATGTTGTTCAAATGGGCATTATTAAGATGAAGATTGCGGCTGACGAGCTAAAACCGATTGGTAAGGTTGAGCCTAAGCAGAAGGTTAATGTACAAAGGCAAGCTGGATCTAAGGTAAAAACGACTTTAGATATACGTGGTTTGAGGTACGAAGAAGCGATGAGTAAGTTGAAACAGTATTTAGACCAAGCTCTTCTATCCAACCATTCACTGGTCACCATTATCCATGGTAAGGGTACAGGAGCATTGAGACAGGGTGTCAAAGATCAATTAAGCAATCATCCTCATGTCGATCACTTCGAATACTCCCCACCAAACGCTGGAGGAGATGGTTCAACAAGGGTTTACTTCGATTAGTTAGTAAGCATATAAATGGTCAAAGACCTTTTTGATGTGCTAAGATACATCTATCAACGTGATTAGTGAAAGGGGCTTTAAGATGGTTAAGGCAATTACAGATTCAGAATTTCAAACGAAAACAGCACAAGGAGTAAGCATTGTAGATTTTTGGGCACCATGGTGTGGACCGTGTCGCATGCAATCTCCAATTATTGATGAATTATCAGAAGAGATGGAAGGACAAGTAAATTTCTTCAAGATGAATGTCGATGAAGAAACTAAAATAGCCGGTGAATTCGGTATTATGTCCATTCCAACCATGGTTATAAAAAAAGATGGACAGGTTGTAGAAAAACTTGTCGGTTTTCATGATAAAGATCGTTTGACTGAGGTGCTTAAAAAGCATATTTAGAATAACTAAGAAAAGGGCCCAACTTCAGAAGCTGGGCCCTTTAAATTTTAAGATATAATCATATAATTTATTTGTGATGAAAAGAGCATGTGGTATAATAAAAAAACAAAGGAGGGATTTATTAATGAAAATTGGAGTACCTAGAGAATTGAAAGCAAATGAAGATCGTGTAGGACTCACCCCTAATAATATTAAAGAACTTGTTTCAGCTGGAAATGAGATAATTGTTGAAAAAGAGGCTGGATTGGGTTCAGGGTTTACTGATCATGAATATATTGATGCTGGAGCAAGTATCGTTGAAACAGCTGCAGAAGTTTGGAAAGCAGAAATGGTTATTAAAGTGAAAGAGCCAGTTAAAGAGGAATATGACTATTTTTATGAAGGACTTATTCTATTTACCTATTTACATCTTGCTCCTGAACTAGAATTAACACAAGCCTTGCTCGATAAGGGTGTAATTGGAGTAGCCTATGAAACGGTTGCCGATAAGGGGACACTTCCTTTATTAACACCCATGTCTGAAGTAGCCGGTCGAATGGCTGTTCAAATCGGAGCGCGTTTATTAGAAAAGAACCACGGTGGTCCAGGTATTTTATTTGGTGGTGTACCAGGTGTTCGTCGTGCCAATGTGACAGTGATTGGTGGAGGGGTTGTCGGTTTTAATACCGCTAAATTGGCTTACGGTTTAGGTGCTAATGTGACAATTCTTGATATTAATCCACAACGTTTGGCTGAGATTGAAAATATTCTTGGTAATGGTGTACAGACATTGATGTCGAATGAAACAAACATTCATAAAGCTGTGATCGATTCAGACGTAGTTGTCGGATCAGTTTTAATAGCTGGACGCCGTGCACCAGTTCTTGTTAAAGAAGAAACCATTCAAGAAATGAGACCAGGTTCCGTTTTAATTGATATTGCAGTTGACCAAGGTGGAAACTTTGAGACAACTAAACCAACTACTCATAAGGAACCGATTTTCCTTAAACATGATATTATTCATTATGCAGTGGCTAATATTCCAGGAGCTGTCCCAAGAACTTCCACCATTGCTTTGACCAATGCTACTTTACAATATGCTAAAGAAATTGCTAGGGCAGGCATTAAAGAAGCTGCCAAGCAAAATGATGCGATTTTATTAGGTATCAATACTTATCTTGGACATCTAACATCCATTGCCGTGGCTGAATCGCAAGACAGAGAGTTTTTTGATATTGAAACAGTTTTATAAACAAGATAAACCACTCACCCTAGCAGAGACAATGTCTCTGCTATTTTTTTAGTATGAATTATCTTTATTTATTTGCTTAAAAGAGGTACTATGATTATATAAATGTAGGGGGTTCTTATGTTTTCACTTAATCGCAATAATTATTCAAATACTATTTTAGTTGTTAATGATATTCCTGGTGCCGGAAGAGTAGCGGGTTCAATTAATTTGCCAGTTTTAGCTGCTGCCCAATTAGAAGCTACTATTTTGCCAACTTTAATCCTTTCTTCGCATGCTGGAGAAAAAGGGGATTTAGTTCGTTATTCCATGGGAAATGCTTATCAAGAAATGCTGCACCATTGGCAGCAAGTTGACTATCATTTTGATGCAATTTTAACGGGTTATTTTGCTGATACTCAGCAGATAGATGATTTGAAAACCTATCTTTTAAAAGAAAAAGAAATCAATCCAAACATTGCATTATATATGGATCCGATTATGGGGGACCATGGTCAGTTCTATGCTGGTTTTGATCAAGACGTCGCTCATCATTTGCGTGAATTAATACCGTATGCAGAATTAGTCATGCCCAATCTAACAGAAGCTTGTTTGATTTTAGGACGAGACTACAAAGAGGACTTCAGATTAAATGAGATTGCTGATATCGCCGATGAATTATTAACTTTAGGTTGTAAAAATGTCATTATTACAGGAGCTAAAGATGATCGAAGTGATAATAATCGCTTAGGTTTCTACTATGCCAGCCAATCGGGTGAAAAAGGACTTGTAGTTCACGAGTATTTTGATGGTTACATATTTGGAACTGGAGACACTGTTGCTTCAATCATTACTGCCAGTCGAATCGCTGGTGACAGCTTGAAAGACTCTGTTAGATTGACAGCAGATATTATTGAGAAAATGATTCCTTTTTCTATTAGTCAAAATGAAAGTAATTTGGGTCCTATTCATTTTGAGCCTTTTATAAAAGAAATTTCTACATATTTCAGTCAGAAAAAAGAAAGTGGGTTTTAAATTGATTATTAAAGATGTGACACCTGAAAAAACGATTAATAAAAAAGCCAACAAGCGTTCATTTAATCCAAACTATTTGTATGTATTATTAGCATTGGCTATCTTTGTTTATTATTATCTCACACTACCACCTATCCATTACGCTTCTTATCAAAGCTGGTTTTTTCTTCTATTAATTGTGGCCGGTGTTTTTGCCATCGAATTGATTAAAGATTCCAATCAGTGGTTCAAGCAGATCAAGAATAATCCTAATCAAGTTACTGAGATTAAATTCGGCAAATTGCCAAAGAAATACCGCTTGTTCTATTGGCCGGTTGTTATTGTCTTATTAGTAGGATTAATTGGGAAGTTTGTTTTTTCTCCTTTCTTTATGGCAAAAGATTATGGTCAAATGATCTCACCAGTCAATAAAGATTTCGAGACCACTTTTCCTGAAGTTAATATTGATAATGTGCCATTAGTGGATCGAGATACAGCAGTGCGCCTTGGAGATCGCTATTTAGGAGCTTTAACTGAGCTTGTTTCTCAATTTGAAGTATCGGATGAATATACCCAAATCAATATTGAAGCAGAACCCTACCGGGTAACTCCCTTGAAGTATGCAGGACTGTTTAAGTGGTTAAACAACTTTTCAGAAGGAATCCCACATTATCTTCAAGTTGATAATGTTACTGGAAAAGTGGAAGTAAAAACACCTGAAAAACCGATTAGATATTCTTATTCAGATCATTTCGGTCGGAATATTTCTAGACATTTAAGATTCAATTATCCATTCAGTATTTTTGAAAGCCCTGACTTTGAAATCGATGATGAGGGCAATCCTTATTATATAGCTACTAGCTATGGACGAAATTTCTTTCTTAATGAGCCAGAACCTAATGGTTTAATTATTGTTAATGCGATGACAGGAGAACACCAAAAATACTCCATGGATGAGATCCCATCTTGGGTAGACCGCGTTTATTCTGCTGACTTAATCATGCACCAGTTAGACCAAAACGGTAAATATAAAAATGGTTTTTGGAACTCAGTTTTTGCCAAAGAAGGCGTAACAGAAACCTCCAAAGGTTATAATTATCTACCAATGAATGATGATATTTACCTCTATACTGGTATCACTTCTGTTGTATCAGATGAATCAAACATTGGCTTTGTATTAGTTAATCTAAGAACCAAAGAAGCTACTATGTACAATTTATCTGCTGCCGAAGAGTTCTCTGCTATGGCTTCAGCTGAAGGGTCTGTTCAAGAAAAAGGATATATTGCAACATTCCCTCTCTTGATTAACTTACAAGGCAATCCTATGTATATTTTAACTTTAAAAGACTCTTCCGGTCTTATTAAAAATTATAGCTTAGTAGATGTTCAAGATTATCAGAAAGTCTACATTGCTAGCAATATGACTCAGCTTATCCAAAAGTATGGGGAAGATAATCCTGTGGTTTTAGAGGCAATCAATGAGGACACATTAGAAAAAGTAACCGGAAAAGTTGAAAAAATCCAAGCTGTTATAAAAGAGGGGGAAACTTTCTATTATTTCATGTTAGATGGTAATGTTTATCAAGTGCCTGCAAAATTGAATGATTACCTACCATTTGTAGAAGAAGGACAAACAATCACGCTTAAATTAGATGATCGATCAAACATTCATTTAGTCGATTTGACGGAAATATTTGGCGACAAAGCGGCTCAAGAAGAAGTGATTCCAACCAGTGAAGATACTGATCCGCTGCTAGACAATGTGAAATAATCATAAAAAGTTAAGAGGAGGATATAATGTTAGAAGTAAAAAACCTATCCAAGAAATTTGGTAGTTTTCAAGCTGTAAAGAATGTTTCTTTTGACATTGAATCGGGAACGATTATGGGATTTATTGGTCCAAATGGATCAGGGAAAACAACTGTTTTTCGAATGATTTTAGATTTCTTAAATCCTGAACCTGGGGGACTAGTTACTTGGAATCAAAAGCCGATTAATAATCAATTATATGATTTAGTTGGTTACTTACCAGAAGAACGTGGTCTTTATGAAAAGATGACTATTGAAGAACAAATTGTCTATTTCGCTAGCCTTAGAGGAATGAAACACCTTGATATTATCACTCAAATAGATGAATGGATGGATAAATTTGCCGTAAAAGGTAAACGAAAAGATAAGATTAATACGCTTTCTAAAGGAAACCAGCAAAAAATACAATTGATTGCTACATTAATCCATCGACCTAAATTAGTTATTTTAGATGAGCCATTCTCCGGCCTAGATCCAGTCAATGCTGACCTTTTAAAACAAGGCATCTTAGAATTAAAAGAAGGTGGATCGAGCATTATCTTTTCTAGTCATAATATGGAAAATGTGTCACAAATATGTGATAAGTTAGCCATGATTCTTGATGGTGAGCAAGTTCTTTACGGTTCGATTAATGAAGTTAGAGAACAGTTTGGACGTATTCGCATTTATATTGAAAGTAAAAAGTGGAATGAAGCTAGCCTGCTAGAAATTGAAGGGGTAGATTCGGTAGTTCGTACCAGCCCTGATCATTACACCTTAAATCTTAGCGATGAATCATTTGGTCCTAGCATCTTCCAAATAATCACTCAAGGACAATTTATCCCAATGTTCTCTCAACAACCACCGACCTTAGAGGAAATATTTAAGTTGAAAGCAGGTGACCGAATTCATGAATAAAATGTGGCTTGTAGCAAAAGAGGTTTATCGGAAAAATGTGAAGTCTTGGGCTTTTTTCTGGATGATAGCAGGCCCCATTATTATGGGGTTGGTTATTTTAGCAATCGGTTATTTTATTTATCTTGACCAATCCAGCTCTTCAGTCGGCAATGTTGGAATTGTATCTGAAAATGCAGAGATTAATCAATTGATTGCTGCAATAGAAGATGAAAATGACTACCAATTTGACTTAAATGAAAAGCAAGCTGAAGAAGCCTTATTTGCAGAAGAAATTGATGGTTATTTAGTTGTTGAAGGTGAAAATGTAGATCTTAATGCTAAGTTCTATCGCCATAATTCAGGCAAGAATATTGCCACTTATAATATCGAAGAAGTACTTTCAGAATATCGCATTCAAAAACAAGCAGAAGCATTTAATTTAAAACAAGAAGAAGTGAATCAATTAAAAGATAGTGCTGTTGACATTGAAACTATTCGCATCCAACCAGACGATGATGGCGCTGTTACAGAGGTTTCAGAAAATGATCCAGTAACTGCCGCTAAAATTGGAGTGGCTTATGTAGTGTGTTTTGTGGTTTTAATGTTTATTATGAGTTACGTATCCATAGTCTCTCAAGAAATTGCGGCAGAGAAGGGCTCTAAAATCATGGAAATTATTCTCTCCAGTATCACCGCTACCCAGCATTTTTTAGGTAAGCTGATTGGAGTGGGCTTGGTAATTCTTACTCAATTAGTCATATATGGTATACTAGGAGTTATTATTTCCTATGTATCCGGCTTAGTATTAGCCCAATTTTTTGTAAACTCATCTGAAAATATGGAAAATATTCAAGCTGGCACACAAGCCATGAGCGAAAGTTTTGATCCGGCCATAATCAGCGATTATATTTCACAAGCTAGACCGGTGATATTATATGGAATATTGTTTGCTGTTATAGGAATGGCAATTTATTCAATACTTGCAGCTTTCTTAGGTTCATTAGTTTCTAAAACTGAAGACGTCAATAAAATGATCACCCCAATCACCTTATTAGCAGTAGCAGGCTTTTATATTGCCTTATACGGTATGCAGTCACCTAACTCAGCCATTGTTCGTTTAGGCTCCTATTTCCCATTATTTACGCCTTTTATTATGCCTTTCCGTTTGGCTAATGACACAGTTGCCACTAGTGAAATATGGTTATCGGTATTAGTTGCGATTGTTTTCTTAGCCTTATCGATTTGGTTATCGGTTGTGTTCTATAAATCAAATGTTCTAGTTTATAGTGAAAAAGGATTAATTGGTAGTTTTAAAAAGTCCTTTGCTATATGGAAAAACGAGAAAAAAGTTAATTAATTTTAAAACAAGGCCTTGCAAACAACTTCAGTAGGTTGTTAATTAAGGGCCTTGTTTTTTAGTAAATAACAAGATGACTTCCATTCTTTTTTTGCATAGATATGTTAAAATAATAATTGTGAAGTGAGGAGAATTTTATGAAAGACTTACCCATCGGTTTTATTGATTCTGGATTCGGCGGATTAACAGTTGTTAAACAGAGTTTAAAACAACTTCCTAATGAATCCGTTCTTTTTATTGGTGATAATGCTCGTTGTCCATATGGTCCGCGTCCGTTAAATGAAGTTAAGAAGTATATTTGGCAACTCAGCATTTTCTTGCGTGAAAAAGGCATTAAAATGCTTGTGATTGCTTGTAATACTGGGACTGCTGCAGCTTTAGAAGATTTGAAGCGAACTTTACCCATACCTGTTGTTGGCGTAATTGAACCCGGTAGTCGAGCTGCCATTATCCAAACTAATAATAAAAAAATCGGTGTGATTGGAACGATCGGAACTATTCAGAGTAAAATTTATGAAAAAACGATTATCAATAAAAAAAATGATGTGGTCGTAGAAGGACTTGCATGTCCGTCTTTTGTTGAAATGGTAGAGACTGGCCAAATTTATAGTAGCCAAGCTAAAGAAAAAGTGTCGCAAGAACTTTCCCCGCTATTAAAAAAAGAAATTGACACATTAGTACTTGGTTGTACCCACTATCCAATCATGCGCGGTTTAATTCAAGAAGTAGTTGGTCCTAAGGTTCATCTGATTGATTCAGGAGTTGAAACAATTAATGATGTTAGTATGCTGTTGGATTATTTTAACTTAAGTCGAACAGCAAATGATGCCTTACAACAATCTCCTACACAAACTTTCTATACAACAGGAGACATCGAACACTTTGATCGAATGGCTAGCGACTGGCTAGCTCGAAAAGATCTTGATGTCAGAAAATGTGAAATTAAAGGAGAAGTAATTTATGAAACTGATTATAGCTAGTCATAATCCAGGAAAAATAGCAGAGTTTAAAGCTCTTTTTGAAGCTTTTGATTTACAAGTTCAATCTTTGCTTGATTATCCTGAAATTCCAGAAGTAGAAGAAACAGGTACAACATTTGAGGAGAATGCACGTTTAAAAGCAGAAACAATCGCTAAGGAAATGAACTGCTTAGCCCTATCAGATGATTCAGGCTTATGTGTTCCAGCACTGAATAATGAGCCGGGTGTCTATTCGGCTCGCTATGCTGGAGAAGAAAAAAATGACGAAAGAAACCGTTTGAAACTTTTAGAAAATTTGAAAGAATTTAACGGTGATCAACGAAAAGCCTATTTCACAACCGTTATCGTATTAGCAGATCCACAAAAAGATTCATTAGTTGTTGAAGGTAATGTAGAAGGAATCATTACCAAAGAGCCTATCGGTGAGGGTGGCTTTGGTTATGATTCACTATTTTACTATCCTCAAGATCAACAAACCTTTGCTCAAATCTCTGCGGAACGTAAGAACCAAATTTCTCACAGAGGCCAAGCAGTGGAGAAGTTAAAAGAAAAACTAAATGATTGGTTGGAGGGATAGAGATGAAATTGTTAGTATTAAGTGACAATCATGGAAATTACTCTATTGTAAAAAACATCATTCAGCAGTTTAGGGATAAAGTAGATTATATTATTCATTGTGGTGATTCAGAATTTTCATTTGATGATCCTATTTGGCAGGCTGTCGATGTTAAAGTAGCAGGAAATATGGATTTTTCTCCAGGCTATCCATCTAGCGAAATTTTATCGACCCCTAAGGGAAAAATTTTGATTACTCATGGCCATTTGTATCAAGTAAATCAAGGAAACATTAATCTTTTAGAATTAGCTTTACAAAAGAATGCCAAATATGTTTTCCACGGCCATACACATCGCCTATATGCTGAAATGAAGCGAGGAATCTTATTTATGAACCCTGGTTCCATTGCAAAAGCAAGGGGCGAAATTCAAGAAAAAACATTTTCTATAGTTGAAATTTCCGATGACTTTATTAAGGTTGATTATTATAATTCACATGCAATACAGTTAGAAGATTTGTCTTATTATTTTAAACTAGATGGAGCTGATTGATCTTGATAGATCCTAACTTATCAAAAAATATTGTTGAAAATCTAAAAGAAGTTATTATCCCGGCTGATAATGTAGTCTATCTTTATGACTTTAATTCATTAATTCACGGCTTATTAGTCCTTAATCAAGTCGATTATTCGATGATTCCTGTGGTCAATCAAAATGGTCAAATAGTGGGCTTAGTAAGTATTAACATGATTGTTAAAGAAGCTATTACTTTAGAAGACATAGACTTTGACAACCTTAATTATAAATTAATTAAGCATTTAGACTTAAGGAAACCAGAATTTATAACAATGAACGAAAAGCTCGAATCAATTTTGCATAAACTGGTAGATAATAATTTTTTATGTGTGGTTGAAAACCATATAGAAAAGAAATTCATTGGTATTATTACTCGAAATATGATTTTAAAACGAATAAATGCTTTCTTGCATCGTACAAGTTTAAAAGAGTTAAGGGTTTCAAACTTCCAACAAGGGCGTGAGAAAAAATTAATAAATAAATAGCTCATTTCTAAGCCCTTATCTTTGAGTTAAATGCGCTTTCATGATATATTTAAGCTAGTAACTTAGCAAAGGAGGATTAGATATGACAATTGGTCAAATTGCAGCCATGATTGCAGCTTTAGCCTTTGCAATTCTCGTTGTATTCTTATCGATGACCTTGATGAAAATTGGTGAAATTCTGACAAATCTGAAGGAAACGGTGAGCAAATTAAATAATACCATTGATGTGGTGACTAAAGATGTTGACCATCTATCAATTGAGGTAGAAGGTTTACTGAACAAGTCAAATACACTTGTAGATGATTTAAATGCTAAATTAGGAAAAACCGATCCGTTATTTACTGCTATCGGTGATGTCGGAACATCCGTTTCAGAATTAAATGACTCGACTAAAGAAATGACATCGAACTTTGTTTCAAATATGCTTAAGAAAAACAAGAAAAAATCACCAATTGATTCAATTCAAAAAGCATCGCGAATGGTAAATCGTTTCAAAGTGAAGCCACAAGTCAAAAATTCAGAGATTTTGGCTAAGGATCCAGCTAAACAGGAAAAGAGAAGCTTAGATTCCTTTATTCAAGGAAAACCTTCTAAAACAGCTGGTGAGATTTCAATTAATTTAAAGGAGGCAAAATAATATGAAAAATAATGATGGATTTTTAGCGGGAGCTTTATTAGGCGCTCTTATTGGAGGGGCAGCTGCTCTTTTATATGCTCCTAAATCAGGTAGAGAGTTACGTGAAGATTTAAATGAAGAATTAGATTATTGGATTGATCGGGCTAATGATTATACAGACTATGCCGTGGAAAGAGGTGTAGAGATGTATGACGCAGCTTCTGATGCGAGTGAAGATTTCCGTGTAAATCTTAAAACTTCAGCTGATCATATTAAACGTTCTGCTGAAGAATTAAAGAAAGAAGCAAGCAAAGAATGGGATCATGTAAAAGAAGACCTCAGTCAATCTAAAGACATCTTGAGTGCCAAAATTGAAGATATTGAAGTTGATACAAAAGAAGAACTAAAAGATGTGAAAAAAGAAGTCGAGAAGCAAACAGATGAACTACTAAAATAAATTTAGAGGCTGGACAAAAGGCCTCTTCACCCGCTACATAAAACGCAGCGAGCTTAGAATGGAAAGGTGTTTTTCGTTCTAAGCTCGCTGCTTTGCATATTTGCTTGATTATTGGCCATTAATACCAGTCTTACAATAGTCTTCACCTTATCTCTAAGGCGAAGAAGGAGCTTAAATTTGTCTTTACATGATCGAATACAGACTCTACAGCAATTCTTCGTTGACTGTAGAGTGTCTTTCCTTCGTCAGATAAGAGCTTGGCTCGTTCGTTAAACTTGAGTGATTCATAAGACAGTTTGTAGTAGATTGCTTTTTGAGGTGCCGTGTCTGTCTCCTTCGGTCGGTAAACATCGCTCGTACTTTCATAATCATTGCGTATTTTAAAAATCTTGAATGCTATTAATAATAACTACTTCCTTTAAGCAGTATGATGGTCTGTCATTGCGCTCGATTCGGCGATTCCCATAAATTAAAAGCTCCGATGATGTTTCTTCGTTTCTTCTTTCTCGAATAGATTATATCTGATAAGGTGCTTATTCCCATGGTAGGTTAATTAAGTTAAATTTTCCTCACTGCCATATTTGGTGTCACCGACCATCCAAAAAGTTGAAGGGTAAACTGCTCTACAAATGAAATCAGTGTTAACCTATCTTTTGGGTTGGAGAAGACAGCAAACACCCTCTAATGAGCGAGTTCATTATTTATGAAAAAACTGTGAAAACTTGAGAATAAAGCTAGAAAACGCTTGCACTATCTGTCTGCTTATGTTAAATTCAAAGAGTAAATTAAAAATTTGAAAGAAGGGTAGGCATGGAAAAGCAAACAATTACAATATATGATGTAGCTCGTGAAGCTGGCGTATCAATGGCCACCGTATCTCGAGTTGTAAATGGTAATCCAAATGTAAAGCCAAGTACTAGAAAAAAAGTCTCAGAAGTTATAGAACGTTTAGATTATAGACCTAATGCTGTAGCAAGAGGACTAGCCAGTAAAAAAACAACCACAGTTGGCGTTATTATTCCTAACATTACTAATATCTTCTTTTCGGCATTGGCACGCGGAATTGATGATATAGCAGCTATGTACAAATATGACATTATTTTAGCAAATGCCGACGAAAGTGTCGACAAAGAAATTAATGTTTTTAATAATTTATTAGCTAAACAAGTAGATGGTATTATCTATATGGGTTATAATGTCGGCGAAGAACTTAAATCATTAATTAAAACTTCAAGAACACCTGTAGTTATTGCGGGTATGATTAGTGAAGATCCTGATCTCTATACAGTATCAATTGATATTCGATTAGCAATAGAAGAAATGACAGATTTCTTACTTCAAAAGGGTAACAGACCAGCTATTATCACCGATTCAGAAAAGTATTATGTCAATCGAGTGCATCGGATTCCTGGTTATAAATCAGCATTGGCTAAGCATAATATAGCGGTAGATGAAGATTTGATTATTCAAAGTGACTTTACTGATGATGAAGGAGATATAATTGTAGATCAATTATTAGCTGCTAAAGCTACCGGAGTTATCGCTACTAAAGATTTCTTGGCAGTAGCCATTTTAAATGCCCTAACTGATCGAAATATTAAAGTACCTGAAGACTTTCAAGTACTTACTAGTAAAAACTCAGTCCTTACAAAATATTCGCGTCCTCAACTATCATCTTTACAATATCCTTTATATGATGTTGGAGCGGTAGCAATGCGCTTGCTAACGAAAATTATGAATGATGAGGGTATCGAGCAGCGTCAAATCATTCTTCCCCATAAATTAGTACACCGTGGTTCAACACTGAGTGAATAAAAACATTAAAAAGCTATGAGATTTTAACTCATAGCTTTTTATTATAGAGCCTTTATTTTGCAAAATTATTCATAATATACTTCTTCAGTAACAGTCTCGCTATTTTCTGGTTGCGCCGGTATTAGATTACCATTTTCATCTGTGCTTTCAGAATGAGACTCATCATCCTCATCCGTTGTTTCTTCAGCAGAGGTCGTTGATGTTGTCTTTTCCTCAATAGATTCCATATAAGCATTCCAAAAACGTGCAGTATCTTGATCACTAGCGTTAAACATGAAGTTATAAGAGAGTGGAGCAGCAGGATTTGAATTTTTAAACAAATCTTGTTTAATAGGGCCATTTAGACTAGCAATTCGGTTATTATAGGTAATGTTTCCAGGTAAAGTTCCTGTCATTGCTACAATATTTTGGCTAACAACAGAAGCGGGTTGTGCAAAGACTTCATTAGATCCAAAAATATCAGGTCGAACTCTGAATAAGGCGTTGGCGATATTAGCCCAGTATATTTGTGAACGAACCGATTCATTGCCAAGTCCATCATCTGGGTTAACAAAGTATTCATAATATTGTGAATCATAGCCAGCCCATGTACCAATGGTAACAGAAGGAGTAGAGGCAATAAACCATAGATCTTTAGCATTCTCACTAGTTCCGGATTTGGCAATCCAGTCTCCTGGAACTTGCAGATTAGCTTTGGCATATTGTCCTGAACCGAATTCGGTTGTATCCCTTAAAATATCTACCATTAAGTAGTTTGTATCCTCACTAAATACTTTTTGTGGCTCTACTTCTTGTTCAAATACAGTATTTCCAAATGAATCGACAATCTTACTGATAATATGCCCTTGAATATAATAACCATTATTGGCAAAAGTTGAAAAAGCAGATGTTTGTTCAAAAACAGTCGGTCCGGTATTAACTCCACCAATGGAAAAGGCTAGGTTGTATGTTTCTTCTTGATCATATGCAAAGCCATCTTTAAAGCCCATGAGTTCAAGATAATCATAGACTGGTACGTTTTGCTGTATAAGCCCTTGATAAATTCGAATAGTTGGTAAATTCAGTGACTTAGCTAATGATTCTCTGACAGAGATAAACTTATTAGAAATTGATTCGCCGTAGTTGGTCGGTTTCCACTCAGTTCCATCGGGATAAGTTTCTACAAATGGTGTATCGGGTACAATTGTGGCAGGAGCAATAAGATTATTCTCAATTGCTGGTGCATAGACTGCAAGTGGTTTGATGGTTGAACCAGGAGAGCGGCGAGTGGCAAAGGCATGGTCAATTTGATTATTATCATAATCGGTCCCAGCCACAAAGCCCAGTACTTTTCCACTAGTGTTTTCAATCACCACAACACCAGTTTGAATATTTTCAACATAATAGATTTCTTCACCGGTACTAGGATCTGTATAAACCCCATCATAGCTTACTCCTAATGAGTCTACGTTTTCTTTAGCAGTTTCTTGTAATTGATCATAAATTTCTTTATCAATAGTTGAATATACTTTGTAGCCCCCGGTACGCAGCTGGTTTTCTGCTTCAGAATAATATTGATTATACCATTCAATGTCTTGTAAAACATCGCTCATCTGATTTCCATCGTCATTGACATTAATTTCCATTAATTTCTTAATGGCTTCATTCATGACGGTTTGATACAGGTAGGATTGGCGTTCGATTGGACGATTTTCAGGTTTAATAAAATCTTTACTAATATCATAATCAATCGCAGTTTCGTATTCTTCTTTAGTAATAGCCTTGTTACGATACATACTGAATAGCACAGCTTTCATTCGATTGATACCAGGATTGAAATCCTCTCTAAGTGAACTGTTATAGTTATAAGGAGTATAGCTATAAGGATCTTGAGGCAAACCAACTAAAAAGGCAGCTTGAGCTAAATTAACTTCATTTGGTTCTTTGCCGAAAATGCCTTCAGAAGCTTCACGAATTCCCGCAATATTATCTCCTTCATTATTACGTCCAAAAGGAGAAACATTGAGATAAGCGTTTAATATTTCGTCTTTGGTAAAATATTTTTCAACTCTTAAGGCCAAGAGAATTTCGTTAGCCTTTCTAAAGAAAGTAACATCATTTGTTAATAACTGCTGCTTAACTAATTGCTGAGTTAATGTTGATCCTCCAGTACCAGACCCGGTAATAAGCGTTTGAAGCACTGCTCTAAGTGTTGATTTAGGGTTAACACCGTAATGCTCATAAAAAGCTTGATCTTCAATGGAAATTAAACCTTCTTTAATATAGGGTGAAATATCTTCTAAATTAGTAACAGATCTAACGACGTCCGATCTTATATCAGCAATAAGGTCGCCAGAGTCATAATATAAACTAGATTGTTGTTCGACTTGATTAATAGCTTCAGCCATCTCTTGTTTACTTGGTGGAGTCGTATCAGATACTAATGAAGTGAAGTAGCCTAATCCAACACCTGATAAGAGAAAGCCAAAAAGAAGACCTACAACTACAAAGTAGATGAATAGACGTCTAAATACATTAAAGATAATCGAAAGGACTAAGGAAATTTTTGAAAACCGGTCAAGACCTTCCAAAGATAGTTGACTACGCACTTCTTTTTTTCTTTTTCTTCTTTTATCAAGGTAAGTCTGAAAAAGATTTTTATCCGTTGAGTGGTTGTCACTTTCACTTTCAGTTTTTTGATTTGACTTCTGTTGAGGTCTGTTTGATTCTATAGCGTCTCGACTGAACTTACTAGATTTATTACTGCTAGTATGATTATTAGTCTTATTTTCTAGCTTTAAATCAGTGTCAGTTTCAGTTTTTTTAATAACTTTCTTCTCTGAGCGATCTTTTTTAATCGATTTATTGTGTAAATTGCTTACTGACTCACCTATAGGAGTTTCTTTTTTGACTTTAAGCGATTGATAATGATTAGAAGAAAACTGTCTTCTATCCTCATTTGACTGAGGAATAGCCTTATCAAAATTATTAAAGCTCTTATTTTCAAGTTCACTAATTCTTTTCAATCTTCTTGCTCGAGCTTCTTCGCTATTAACATAGTTAGAAGATTTCTGGTCGATTAATCTTTGCCGCCTTTGATTGAGATTAGGCTTACTATCTTTTAAATGATGACCCTCCAAAGGTGGCAGATGATTCTTGCTTTCTTTATTAGTCATTTCATTATCCCCTTTATCGGCTTAAATTATGCAGAATGTGTTTTACTTAAGCTTTCTCCAATTGCATTTAATCTTTCTTCCCATTCTTCTGTGGAAAAGTTATGTTCAGCGACATAGCGGTTTCGAGGATGACGACGACAGGCCTCACTACATCCACGTAAATACTTATCTTCATTTGCTTCAGAAGTCAATATTTGTTCATTACATTCTGGGTTTGCACAATTTACGTATCTTTCACATGGTGTTCCATCAAAATAATCTTTTCCGACTACTGTAGGATTTACTTGATTAACTGGGACAGCAATACGTTCATCGAAAACATACATCTTACCTTCCCAAAGCTCACCTTTAGTTTCAGGGTCTTTTCCATAAGTATCAATACCACCATGTAATTGCCCCACATCTTTAAAACCTTCTTTAAGTAACCAACCTGAGAATTTCTCGCAGCGGATACCACCTGTGCAATAGACAACAACGCGTTTGTCCATAAATTTTTCTTTGTTTTCTTTCACCCAGTCAGGAAGTTCACGGAAATTACGAATTTCAGGACGGATCGCACCCTTAAAATGACCTAAATCATACTCATAGTCATTACGAGTATCAAGAACAACTGTATCCTTGTCAAGTAGAGCATCTTTAAATTCTTTAGGGGATAGATATTGTCCTGTAATTTCATGTGGATCAATATCATCATCTAAGTTTAAAGCTACAATTTCTTCACGCGTTCTCACAGACATCTTTTTATGCGCATAATCATCAGCAAGATCTTGTTTAAACCATAAATCTTCAAAACCTTCTAGTGAATGAACATAGTCCATATACTTTTGTGTTTGATCTAGGGTGCCTGAAACGGTTCCGTTTATTCCTTCTTCACCGACTAATACGCGCCCCTTTAAACCGATACGACAGCAAAACTCTAAGTGTTCTTTGGCAAATAATTCAGGGTCTTCAATTCTTTGATATTTGTAATATAACAATACACGATAATTTTTCTTCATAGTATACCTCCTGTAGTTGCAAGCTACATTTATTTTCATATCTTCATATTATACGTAAATATAGTAAATGTCACAAGTTTTTACAATTTTTAATCTGATTGTTAAATAAGTTTACTAGTATTTTTTTGATTTTTTGAGTGAAGTTTATAATATTTAGTACAGTAAATTTTCGTTAATAAAAAGGGCAGAAGCTTAAACTTCTGCCCTTTTTATTAATTTTATAAGATAATTCATAAATAGTAAGTAGTGCGTTACCTACCTAAAAGAGCTACCATAAAGTTTAAAATTGGAATTTTTTGATTAAACGATCAATTACAGGCAATTTTAGGATAATCACTAAAATAATTGTGTTCAATGGAAGAGAAACAGCGTTTTTAGCGATACGAATTGGCATGAATGCTGCCCAAGCTTTACCTTGCATCATTTTAATCCATAGAGATCCAAATCCTAAGTTTACAATAAAGGTTACCAAAACAACTGCTATAAGAATATTTTTCCAATTACGTTCTTTACGCCACAAAAACCAACCATAAATGAAACCAGCTAAACCGGCACTAAAGGTATAACCGAAGAAGAAGCTATAGCCATTTAGAAGAGCAGTGATAATGTCATTAGCTACCGATATAACGATAGCCCACCATGGACCAATTATAGCGCTGGAAATAGCAGTACCGATAAAGCCAACTCCAATTTGGGCAATTTCACCTACTCTAAACGCTGGTATATAAGCTAACATAATACGAAACGCTAATAATAAAGCCATGGTAGTTAATTGTAGGGTGGTTAGTTTTCCTTTATTACCATATGAAATAATACGACGGGAATCAGGTTTTTGCATAAAAAATACGCTCCTTTTTTTGACAAGAGAGCGCTACAATTAATATTAATGCAGCGAATGCAAAGATAGTATCGCAAGAATAAATTCTTTTCGTTTGTTGGCCACATCCCATCCAACAACACTTGACGTTCTATCTTTTACTCTGTCTAATGATATACATCAGTGTAACTTACTTTCAAAGAAATTGGAAGGGAAAATCGTTTGGGAGGACTTGTGGTATAATGTAAAAAAAGGAGGGTTAATATGAAGAGCGTTTTAATCATCGCTAATCCAGGTTCAGGTAAGGGTAAGGCCAAAGCATATGCTGAGCAGTTAGCTGATTTACTAATTAATACATACGATGCTCAAGTCAAACACCGAACAACTGAAAAACCTCAAGATGCCTATGATTGGGCAAAAACTACCCCTGCAGATGAATACGACACTATTATTTGTTTGGGCGGTGACGGCACTATTAAGGAAGTGGTATCCGGTTTAATGGAGAATTCACAACCACCTCATTTTGCTTTTTTACCTTTGGGGACTGTAAATGATTTAGCAAGATCTTTAGGAATCTCTCTAAACCCAGTAAAAGCCATTAATCAATTTAAATCTTTAGAGTTAAAAAAATTGGATATCGGGCAAGTTAACGAGCAGTATTTTGCGAATGTTCTTGCGCTAGGAGCTATTCCTTCAGCAGTATTTGAAACTGAATCTAAAGTAAAAAATAAGATTGGGGTATTAGCTTATTTATTTGATGGCTTTAAAGCGATGTTTGAAGAGGAAGATTTTGATTTAGACATTAGTGTCGATGGAAAGGAATCTCATCACCTTAAAACCAATCTTATATTATTAACACTCACTACTAGTGTGGGAGGAATGGAAAATCTTCTTTCACAAGACCAGCTATTTGATGGATTGGGTCATCTTTATGCTTTTAAGGGTTCATTGGCTATATCAAGTATAGCTACTTTTATTGAAGAGAAAGGCTTGCCTCGACACGAATTAGATAATGAGTCCATCTTGTCGTTAAAGGGTAAAACATTCGATATTAAACTCGCTTCCTTGAATGAAGAACGTGAACTAAAAGCGAACATTGATGGCGATAAAGGCCCAAGTTTACCATTAAAAATTAAGATTCATAGTCAAGCACTTTCTGTATGGGTTCCAAAGGTAGAGAAAGAGTAACCTTTAGAATAAAAAAGAAAAATGTGGTATAATAACAATTACAGAGGGCAATTTAAGAAAAGAGGGATAACGTGTCGAAAAAAATTTCAGATGGGCAACGAAGTCTAATTGAAAAGGAGTTAAGACGCGGGACAAGCAAGTCACGTATCGCTTCGCTATTAGATGTAGATTATGAAACGGGTCTTGAAATGATTGAATCAGTAAAGTTAGCAATTCGACCAGAAATAGGGGATAAGATTACTTTCAAATTTAGAGAAAGTAGCATGACAGGAATAATTACAAAATTGCTTTCTAATAGTGCTGTTGTAGATATTTATTGGCAAGAATCAGATATGATGATGCAAGATATTATTGAAGAGAAGACCATAGTTAATTTCAAAGATATTATTGATTTTATATCCTTACCACCACAAGAAGAGGATAAGCATGTCATTCTTGATCCACAACCTACCGTGCACCATAAAAACACCAAGGAAAATGATACACAGTCAGAAGAAGAGAAGTAAAATTAGAGCGAGTCTACTATAGACTTGCTCTAATTTATTTAGAAAGTTTTCTTTAAATTTCTATCTATAGACTTAGTTGTTTGATTTCATCGATAGCCTGTTGGAGAATTTCATCCATTCGCTCATTTTGATCGGATTCTTCACTTTTTTCTATATGGTAATAACTTAAAAAGCTATTAAACCATGCAACAGGGTCTGAGATTTTTTCTTTGATAAATGGATAGTATACCATCACCAATAAATTTATTTCTTCTAGTAGACCATCATAAATATGAGGATTATTATTGACCGTATAATCTTCAAGAAGAGCTTTTATTTGTAAATAGGTCGAATCTTCTTTATAAGGGACTAGAGATAGGCTATCGATGATTTTAATTTCTTCAAACCATGTCAGTTTTAGATGGGCCTGGTAATTTCGAACTATATAATGATGCAATATATCACTTTTAACGAATTGACTTATCTTTTTGTCAGCCAATAATGCAGTCAAGATTGGATGTTTAAGGGAGTAATCTAAACTATAGAAGTTTTTGATTTCTTTTAAAAGTTCATATAAGGTTAGTTCTTTCAATTGTTTCAACTTTGAATCTAACCCCTTCGTATTTATAAGGAGTTGAAGTTCTTTAGAAAGAGCTTCTTTTTCTTTAATTTTTTCAATTTGTTTAACAATCAAAGAGATATCCCATTTTTTTTGATCAAAATATTCTTTGATTTCATATAACTGAATCAATAGTTTTTGATGAGAAAAAAGATAAGGTAAAGAATGAACATAAAGTATCGCTAATTCATAGTCAAGGTCTTGTATGGAGTGGTCTGAAAGAAAATTTTGCCATAACTTTTTGACAGCTTGACTTTTATTTTGAATAATATGAATAGAAATTAGTTCTTTAAACACTTTAAGGGAAGGTTCTATCTGATAGCTTTCTTTCAAAAAGTTAGATGCACTTGCATAATCATTTTGTTCAAGCGCATTCATGGCTTTGCGATAGAAATATTCGCTCTTATTTGGCATATGAATAAGATCTGTCAATTGAGGAGACTCCTTTCAAAATAGAGAGGGTGAAAAACCTATGTGGATACAAATTGATGCCGCTTTTGATCCTAAAACTAAAGAAGCGGGCCTAGCTTTTTTGGTATTCAATGGTGAAAAAGTTGCTACTTTTAAATTTTATATTAATGAATGTCTGGATAATCACCAAGCTGAGTTTTTTGCTTTAAGATTAGCTATGCAATGGATCAAGCAAGAAAAATTAAAAACAGATCAACTCATTCAAATTAAAACCGATTCTAAGATTGTTTTCCAATCGATTGAAAAACGTTTTGCCAAAAAAGACTATTTTAGCAAGCTTTTAAAAGTTATTCTCTTTGAAATGGACCATTATCCTTTACTTTTTCTAAAATGGATTCCTGAAAAAGAAAATCGAGCAGCTGATCAAGCAGCAAAACAAGCCTTACGTAAACAAGGGAAAGTAAAGACTTTAGACCCTTATTTATTTGTAGACCAAAATTGATAATAATTTACTTTTAAGGCACCGTTATATAACTTGCGTTTTTTGCTAGCTTTTTCACCATAAAATTTCTCAAATGAGTCATCACTTGAGAGAATATACTTCGACCAAGTGGTCATCAAACGGTAAATAGTACCCATGTCCTGGTATAGTTGGTGTACCTTATCTTCATCTAGCAAGCGGTCTCCATAAGGAGGGTTGGAGATTAAAATGCCATATTCTTCATTCGGACGGTAATCTGTTAACTGCATTTGTTTAAAAGTAATATCTTCTCCCACACCGGCATTTGCTGCATTTTGCTTGGCGATTTCAATCATTCTTCCATCTATATCGCTTCCAAAGATATTGAGTTTTATTTCATGGTTAATTTTTTGACGTGCTTTTGTTTTTTCCTTTGACCATACTTCTGGATTAAAGAACTCCCATTTTTCTGCTGCAAATGACCGATTTAATCCTGGAGCAATATTGCGTCCCATTAAGGCAGCTTCAATTAAAATTGTTCCAGACCCGCAAGTTGGATCATAAAGAGGACGGTCAGGGAACCAAGTAGTCAATTTGACTAAAGCTGCTGCCATATTTTCTTTTAGAGGCGCGCCACCTTTTTCAGTTCGATAACCTCGTTTAAATAGACTGCTTCCACTTGTGTCTAAAGTAATCATCGCCACATCTTTTAGTATCGATATTTCAATAGGGTAGTAATCACCTGTTTCGCTCAAAGGCATTTTACGAGCATAGTGATCCATTAGCCGTTTGGCAATGGCTTTTTTGACAATTCTTTGACAGTTAGGGACAGAATAAAGTTTTGATTTCACCGACTTACCTGAAACAGGAAATTCTCCATCCATGGGTAAGAGGTCTTCCCAGGCAATCGCATAGGTTTGGTCAAACAATTCTTCAAAAGAGGTTGCTTTAAATTCGCCAACCACTACTTTAATTCGATCAGCTGTTCTCAACCATAGGTTTGTTTTAGCAATATCTTCTGCAGTTCCTTTAAAGCGCACGCGACCATTCTCTGTTTGTGTTTCATAGCCTAAATCCTTGAGTTCTTGATTAGCTATTCCCTCGATACCTGCAGCTGCTGTAGCAATTAAGTGATATGTTTTCATGGATAATCCTTCCTTTTAAAAAAACACGATTCAACAAGCTTTTAGGCTCAGAATCGTGTTGTTGACTATATGCATCTATAAATACCTATATTAGTAAATTTCGATAAGCCATGTTCTGTCAATATTTATTCCATAGGCAAGAATAAATAAAGGGTAATCATCTATCTACAAGATAACTTGTCTCTCTTTCAGTTAAGCAATGCTTACGCATTTTCCCATACAGAGAGTGCCCCTACCAAATTTGGGTTGCTCGCTCGAGGGGTTTACCGCGTTTCAGCTTTTTGTTTCCAAAAAGATCGTCTCTGTGGCACTTTATGAATTACTTATTCTTAGCTAAGCCTTAGAATATTCACTCGCCGTTCACCTTAAGGCTACCTTAGCTTATTGTTTCGCTAAGCACGAACACTACAAGCGTTTCAGCTTGTGCGAGCATGGACTTTCCTCAGCCAAATGAATTGACCGCGATTACCTGAAATTTACTATGATCATTAATTTTGACTATACTCTGTGTTTGAAATTTTGGCTCCGAAAACATGTTTTTCTAAGTTAGATAAACGTTTAAGGATATCAAAGTTGGTTACGCCAGAACCTGGAGTTGTTGAAACGTTTTTCTTAGCTAATGATAACTGCTTAGTTAATTCATCTATTTTAGCAATGAGTCGCTCATTTTCATTCTTTAAGAACACTACATCTTTTTGATAAGAATCATAGTCACGAATAATACTATCGAGATACTCATCGACTTCAGCAGCATTATAGCCACGCATGGAACGAGAAAATTCTTTTTGTAAGATATCTTTTGCTGTTAAGTTTTTTTCTGCCATGAAGTTCACCTCGTTTATTAGCTTTTATATTAAATAGAATATCAACTACTATTTTATCCTTTTCTTTTGAAAATTTCAAAAAAAGTTACAAATATTCTAAAGTCTATTATTTATTATTACATGCCCTTATTAAAATAGCTAGACTTAATCTTGAAAAAATAACTTCTTTTGATTGAAAAAAGATAAACAGTCCTCCATAATGTGAATAAGCTCAGCTTTAAATTTTTTAGATGCATTGACTGGGGGGGTTTAATGACTCATTGGACAAAAGTGACTATCTATCTTGAAACTAAGAAGCCTGATGAAGTGGAATATGTTTCTCATCTCTTATTTGAGTGGGGGGCGAAAGGGACGCAGCTTATAAATGTCGATGGATATATGGAAAATAAAGAAAATTTATTTGGAGAAATTCCTTTAGCTCCATCCCTTAAAGAACAAGATAAACGGGGGCTTGTCTTAGGTTTTTTTGAACAAGATATAGAAAAAGACTTGTTCGATAGTTATTTAGAAGATAACCTTTATTTCGATTATAGTTGGGAAAAAGAGCCGATTGAAATGGAAAATTGGCAAAAAAATTGGATGAAAAACTACCGAATTCAAGAAATTTCACGATTTATAAAAGTTGTTCCGGTATGGGATGCTTATTCTCCAAAATATAAGGATGAGAAAGTTATTTATTTAGACCCAGGAGTTGCCTTTGGAACAGGTGATCACCCGACAACCCGACTCGGCGCGCAAGCTTTAGAAATGGTTATGCGAGGTGACGAGAAAGTTTATGATGTTGGAACGGGATCTGGTATCCTTGCATTGATAGCTTTTGCTCTCAGCGCACAAAAAGTGGTGGGATACGATCTTGATCCTCAAGCAATCGCAGCTGCTAAACAAAATCTTACTTATCAAAAATGGCAAAATATGGGCTATTCTGATGATTTTCAACCACCTATATCATTTCATGTCAATGATTTATTAAGAGGTGTTGAAGAAAAAGTAAATATCATCATGGCAAACATCCTACCTCATATATTACTCAAGCTCTATCAGGATGCCTATCAGCTTTTAGAAAAGGGTGGCTATCTCATTCTTGGAGGCATACTGACTGAGAAGGCAGAACAAGTAATCGATTCTTTATCAACAGATCAGTGGGAAATAATCCAAATTAATTATTATAAAGGATGGGCTGGTATCACGGCTCAGAAGAAAGAGTGAGTTATGCATCAATATTTTATCGATGATTCGAATCAAATAGTAGAAATTGGCAAGAAAGTTGTTTTGAATCCATCAGACAGTCATCATTTGGTCAATGTTTTAAGGGCTAAGCAAGGGAAGGAGTTAATAGTTGTATACGATCAAAAGAAGTATCTAGCTTCTTATCTCAAAAAAAAGAATGATTATGCTCTATTAGAAATCATGTCACCCTTAAGTGAGACTCTCAGTCAAACGGAGTTACCGGTCGAGGTAGTTGTAGCTTGTGGTTTATCCAAAAATGACAAAATGGATTCAATTGTTCAAAAAGCTACAGAATGCGGCATGAGCAGCTTTCAACCATTAGCTTTAAAACGTGATGTAGTCAAATGGGACCAGAAAAAAGCTGGTAAAAAAGTTGAAAGACTACAAAAAATTGCTGATAGTGCTGCAGAACAGTCAAAACGTTTAAAAAAGGTTGAAGTTAAGCAGCTTTTAAATTTAAAAGACTTTGTTAATCAGTATCGTACTCATGACATTAAACTAGTGGCATTCGAAGAAAGTGCTAAAGAAGGTCAACACCATCTGTTAGCCAAAATATTAAAAAATATCGAAAAGAATAAAAAGATAGTTATGGTATTTGGATCGGAAGGTGGATTAGAACAACAAGAGGTATCTTTCTTAGTAGAAAATGGCTTTGAGATTTGTAGCTTAGGTCCAAGAATCTTACGGGCAGAGACGGCACCTATTTATCTTTTAAGTGTCCTATCATATGTCACTGAAATTGAAAGGGAGTTTTAAAATGGAATTAAATAAATATATCGATCATACTTTATTAAATGCAAATGCAACCAAAGACCAAATTAAGCAAATTTGTCAAGAAGCCTTGGAATATCAATTCATGTCAGTTTGTATTAATCCAGTATGGGTTACTTATGCGAGTGATTTGTTGAAGGATTCAGACGTCAAAGTCTGTACAGTGATTGGTTTCCCTTTAGGAGCGAATACTTCATCTACTAAAGCTTTTGAAGCAAAAGAAGCAGTGAAAAATGGGGCTAGTGAAATTGATATGGTAATCAATATCGGAGCGGCTAAAGCTGCTGATTGGGAAACAGTAGAAGAGGATATCCGTCAAGTCGTTCAAGCTGTTCCAGAAGAAATTATTGTGAAAGTTATCATCGAAACTAGTTTACTTGAAAAAGAAGAAAAAGTGAAAGCTTGCCTTGCAGCCAAAGCAGCCAAAGCAGATTTTGTTAAAACTTCCACTGGCTTTTCAACAGCAGGAGCTGTGAAAGAAGATATTGCTCTAATGCGTTCGACTGTTGGTGAAACAATGGGAGTCAAAGCTTCTGGAGGCGTTGGCGATAAAGAAACTGCATTAATAATGATTGAAGCAGGCGCAAACCGTATTGGTGCTTCTAAAGGGATTAAAATTGTTTCTGAATAAAATTTTAAAACAACTGTGTCTTTCGACCAGTTGTTTTTTAGCATAAGCTAAGATTGATAGTATTAAAGAGGCTAATATTGTTTTATAGTGAGTATTTAAGTTATAATAGTAGAAAAATTATCTAGAAAGAGTGGTGATAATATGGGTAGAAATGATGTCTATACTGGTGAAGAAGTTATAGCAATTTGTCGATCTTATATGAATGACAGTAAGGTAGCTTTTGTAAAAAAGGCATTAGCAGTAGCAACCAAGGCCCATGAAGGGCAAGAACGTCTCTCAGGAGAACCCTATATTAATCATCCAATTCAAGTAGCAGGTATTTTAGCGAATATTAAATTAGACCCTGATACAGTAGCTACTGGCTTTTTACATGATGTAGTGGAAGATACGGACTACACTTTGGAAAAAATCCAGGAAGAATTTTCAGAATCCGTCGCCTTCTTAGTAGATGGCGTTACTAAACTCGGTAAGATTAAATTTCAAAGTAAAGAAGAACAATTAGCAGAAAATCATCGTAAAATGTTGATTGCCATGGCTAAAGATATTCGTGTGGTAATGGTTAAATTAGCTGACCGTTTACATAATATGCGCACTTTGAAATTTCAAAAACCCCACAAACAAATTGAAAAGTCTCAAGAAGCATTAGATATTTATGCACCCTTGGCTGAACGAATTGGTATGAGTGTCATTAAATGGGAATTAGAAGATATTTCTTTAAGATATATTAATCCTCAAGCCTATTATGATATTGTCCATCAAATGGACCAAAAAAGAGATGAGCGCGAAGAATATATTCAAGTTGTCATTGATCAGATAAAAGATGCGATTGACGAACTGTCCATGGACTCTACTGTTTATGGAAGACCGAAACATATTTATTCCATTTACCGTAAAATGGTCGATCAGAAAAAAGAGTTTGATGATATCTATGATTTATTAGCGGTTCGCGTTTTAGTCGATTCGATTAAGGATTGCTACGGAGTCTTAGGCATTATTCATACAAAATGGAAGCCGATGCCAGGACGCTTTAAAGATTATATTGCTATGCCTAAAGCTAATATGTACCAATCAATTCATAC
This sequence comes from Facklamia sp. P9177, assembly GCF_050409585.1. Taxonomy (NCBI): domain Bacteria; kingdom Bacillati; phylum Bacillota; class Bacilli; order Lactobacillales; family Aerococcaceae; genus Facklamia; species Facklamia sp. P9177. Next base: position 86,115 of record NZ_JBNUPE010000003.1, on the reverse strand, counting down.
GACTGTTATTGGACCTCAAGGCAAACCTGTTGAAGTTCAAATAAGAACGCACCTTATGCATGAAGTGGCAGAGTACGGACTAGCAGCTCATTGGGCCTACAAAGAAGGGAAAACAGTCGATGAGCAACCACGAGATAACATTCAACAACAGTTAAAATGGTTTCATGATATTGTTGAGTATGAAGATGATGCAGGGAATGCTAGTGAATTCATGGAATTTATTAAAGAAGATGTTTTTAAAGATCAAGTTTATATCTTTACTCCTAAAGGCGACGTCTTTGAATTACCATTAGGTTCAGGTCCAGTCGATTTCGCTTTCCATATCCATACTGAAATAGGAAATAAGACGGTTGGAGCAAAAGTTAATGGTAATATCGTTCCTCTTAATTATCGCTTGAAAAATGGAGATATTGTTGAAATATTAACCAATCCGAGTTCTGTTGGCCCTAGCCGTGATTGGCTCAAGTTTGTTAAAACTTCTAAAGCACGCAATCGGATCAAACGTTATTTTAAAATGCAAGAGCGTGAGAAAAATAGCGAAATTGGACAGGAAATACTTGAAAAAGCCCTGAAAGAAAACGAAACATCTTTAAAAATAGAACTTAAAAAGAACAAAGAAAAAGACTTACTTGAGAGATTTAACTTCAATGAGATGGAAGATCTTTATGCTTCTATCGGCTTAGGAGAAATCTCACCGACTTCTATTATGCATTTTTGGAATATTAAGAAAGTCGACAAAAATGTAAAGCTATCTAATGTCATTTCTAAAGATAGGGAGACCGACTCTAACAAAGAAAAAGTAGGAAATGAAAAAGGATTAGTGGTTGACGGCGTTGATAACTTAATGATGCGACTTAGTCGTTGTTGCAACCCGGTTCCCGGTGATGAGATAGTTGGTTATATAACAAGAGGCAGAGGCATTTCTGTTCACCGCAAAGATTGTTCCAACTTAAAAAGTGAAATTGAATTGGATGATCGAACGATTGCAGTGCATTGGTCCGAAGAAAAGCAAGAAGAACATGAGTATGAAACAGAAATACAAGTCATTGGTTTTGACCGGTCGGGTATGATTAACGACGTTTTAAACGTTGTCAACCATACGGTCAAAAACCTTAAAGCAGTCAATGGGCGCATTGATGATCAAAGTCAAGCCATCATCAAACTTAAGGTTTTAGTTGCTGATACACAACAATTACATGAATTAATTGTTAAATTAAAGAACATCCCAGATGTTTACGAAGTTAAACGTCAAGGCAATTAGGAGGTCAAATGAAAGTAGTTATTCAAAGAGTGAACCATGCCAGTGTAACAGTTAATGAAGAAGTAGTAGGAGCCATTAAAGAAGGACTTCTACTTTTAGTCGGATTTGGACCTGAAGATACGGTTAAAGACTGTGAGTATTGTGCTAGAAAAATTGTAACTATGCGGATTTTTGACGATGAAGAAGGAAAAATGAATTTATCGTTGAAAGATACTGGCGGCAGTATTCTCTCAGTCAGTCAATTTACCCTGTACGCTTCTTGTAAGAAAGGGAATCGCCCTAGCTTTACCAATGCTGCAAAACCAGACCAGGCTGAAGAATTATACCATTATTTCAACCAAGAGCTTGACAAAAAAGGTTTTAAAGCTAAAACAGGTATTTTTGGAGCTGACATGAAAGTTGAATTTGAAAACAATGGACCTGTTACAATAATTTTGGACTCCAATGAGTAAACAATACCCCTGATAGAGACCTTATCTATCAGGGGTATTTATTTCTAATTGATTTCCAACTTGATTAAAATAAGTTGAGAGTCCTTCAGTAATAGCATCAGCTAATTTTTGATGGTAGTCATCCGTTAACATTAACTCCAAGTCTTCGCTGTTTGTAATATAACCGAGTTCGAGCAAGAGGGAGGGGACGGTATTTTCGCGTAAAACATGAAAGTTTCCATACTCCACACCCAAATTAGGTCGACCAGATGTTATCAACCCAGAATGTAAGGTCTTCGCAAATTCTTCGTCATTTAAATGATAGAAATATGTACGAACACCTTTGACCTGAGTGTCATAGGAGGAATCGAAATGTAACGAAAGAAATAAGTCTGGCTGTTTTTGGTTACTGATTTTAACCCTTTCAGCGAGGTCTAAAAATTGGTCGCTTTCATTAGTTAAGATAACTTTAGCCCCGAAAGCTTCAAGTGTTTTCTTTAATACTTTAGCAATCTTATAGGTAAAGCTTTTTTCAGCATACTTTTGATCTTTACTCAATGTACCTGGGTCTTCTCCACCATGGCCAGGGTCTAGCATGATGGTCGCTTGTTGGAGTTCAGATTTAATAGGTAGAAAGCGATGGTCAATTGAATAGTAAGGCTCAGATAGAGAGAAGGAATCAATATATCCTTTAACTCCTTGACTATCTTCTACGTAGTAAAATGATTCCTGAGGACTATATTCAACATAATCAAGCCTTGTAAATTCTTGTAGGTAATTCGTTTGATAAATCATATTAGAAAAAAAGTCTGCTTCTTCTAATAAGTATTCTTCTTTTTTGCGCATGATAAGCTTGTTTTTCAAGCTTTCTTTTTCTTTTTCTTTTTTATTAATTCTGCTATCTAAAGCATTCTTTTCGGCAATTAAACGCTCCGCGTCTTGTCGATTCAATAATTCTATCTCGTTTATGTTTACAAAGGCTGGTTTACCTTGATAATTAACTTGAGCCCAATTTTTTTCTATATAATTAATAGGGATGAGGCTTTCCTTAGGAATATTTGAGAGAATAGGACTTTTAGAATCAGCTTTTTGATAAAGAGCCGTTGATTTTTCAAAAGAGGCTGCTAAATCTTGGTCACTTTTAAGTTCCTTGTTTTCGATTAGCCACTTGGGTAACCAACCTTCAACTTTCCCTTGATAGCGCACTTTAAGCCAACCGGTTTGTTCTTGAATAATTTCAATAGGAAAGTCAGGATCAATTTCGGTTAAAACCTCGGAATTAGTAGTTGGAAAAGAGTGCAGAACGATTCCTTGACGATCAATTGGTAAAGCTTTTAAATTGCTAAGATTAACAATTCCCCATACTGTTATGACGCTAATTATAAGTGTTAATAAGAAAGGAGTAAGTCGCTTTTTAGTTAAGTGTTTCAAATTTTTGGTCCAAACGATAGCCATCCTATATTCCTCCACTATTCCTCTATTAATTGCATTATAGTTGATTAATTGAATTAAAGGTCAACTCTAGATGGACTGTTACACAATAGTAACTAGATTGTTAATCATTTGCTATAAAGTAAACTAAAGAAGAATTTTAATTCAACTTGACAAATCAATCATCATTGAGTAATCTGAACATAATTAATCAATTCGGTGAAATAGACAAGTAGCTCTGTAATATACAGTGAGCAACGTTGAGTGAAAAGTTGCATTTGAGAGTGAAGACACTATGGAGAAGAATAATCAAAAGTTATTCCGTCAATCACGTTACGATTAAGAGGTAATGGATAAATTCATTACAAATATAGGTGGTACCACGTTAATGCGTCCTAAGTGAAAACTTAGGGCGCTTTTATATTAGGAGGGGTAGAATGATTCAAAAGATGAAAGGCACCGTTGATATCTTGCCAGAGGATAGTTATCGTTGGCAATATGTCGAAGATGTAGCAAGAGATTTATTTGATCAATATATGTATCGTGAAATACGGACACCGCTTTTTGAGTCCTATGATTTATTTTCACGTTCAGTTGGTAATACTTCAGATATTGTCTCTAAAGAAATGTATGACTTCTATGATAAAGGAGAACGACATATTAGTTTACGCCCCGAAGGGACTGCGGGTGTTGTGAGAGCATACGTTGAGAATAAATTGTTTGGTCCAGAACATGCACAGCCTTTTAAGGTTTATTATTTAGGTCCTTACTTTCGTTACGAAAGACCCCAAGCAGGACGTCAACGACAGTTCAATCAAATGGGCGTCGAAGTTTTCGGGTCAGAAAATCCAGCAACGGATGTGGAAGTTATCAGTTTAGCTTGGCATTTCTTTCAAGAGTTAGGTTTAAAAAATATTACTTTACAAATTAACTCACTAGGAAAGCCAAACGATCGGCAGGCTTATCGTCAAGCGCTTATTGCTTATTTTGAGCCACATATTCATAATTTAAGTGATGATTCTAAAAAAAGACTGCATGACAATCCACTGCGTGTACTAGATTCAAAAGATGCTAAGGATAAAGCTTATGTAAAAGAGGCTCCAAGTATTTTAGATTATTTATCTAAAGAGAGTAAGGAGCATTTTGGACAAGTTCAATCCATGCTCAAGCAACTAGAAATACCTTTTGAAGTCAATGACAAGGTGGTAAGAGGTTTGGATTATTATCAGGATACTATTTTCGAGTTTGTAGTAGATGATAATCGGATTGGTGCTCAATCAACGGTTTGTGGTGGTGGTCGCTATGATGGACTGGTTCAACAAATAGGCGGACCTGAGAAGCCTGGCTTTGGTTTTGGATTAGGGCTTGAACGTCTCATGTTATTAATGGATCAACAAAAGATTGACATTCCACCATATGAGCCTCTAGACTTATATGTCTTATGTCGTGATGAGTCGGTTAATCAATTAGCAACCGAGTTAGTTCAAAAGGCTAGATATGCTGGATTGATTGCAGAAAGAGATTACTTATTTAGAAGCATAAAGTCTCAGTTTAAAACAGCCGGCAAATTAGGGGCCAAATTAACTATTATGTTGGGTGAGCAAGAAGTTGAGTCTGAGATATTAGTCGTTAAAAATCAAGAAAATGGGACTGAGACCGAGATTTCAAAAGGTGACTTATGGTCTGATTTTTATGGCGTTTATCGCCGTTTAACAACGGATACGAGTGTAATTGATAAATATTTTAGGGGTGAATAAAATGACAGAAAGAACTGTATATTGTGGATTAGTAGATGAACAGTACCTTGGTAAAGAGATCACATTAAAAGGATGGGTACAAAAAAGAAGAGATTTAGGGAGTTTAATTTTTGTTGATTTACGTGATCGTGAAGGCTTTTGTCAAGTGGTCTTTAATGCTGAGAGACTTTCAAAAGAAGATTTTGAGCTAGCCAATCGGATTCGTTCAGAATACATTATTGAAGTGACTGGAGAATTGGCATTAAGAGAAAACAATCAAATGAATAAGCAAGTTAAAACAGGACGTTTTGAGCTGTATGCCAATGCTTTAACCATCTATACTAAAGCTAAAACGCCTGCTATATATATTGAAAATGATTTGGATGTGGATGAAGAAGTTCGCTTAAGAAATCGTATGTTAGACTTACGTCGTCCTAAAATGCAAGCAAATATTCGCCTACGTCATAATGTAACGCGAACAATCCGTAATTTCTTAGACCAAAGAGGATTTGTTGATGTTGAGACACCTATGTTAACCAAATCCACTCCGGAAGGTGCTAGAGACTATTTAGTACCTACTCGCCGTGAAGGGGGATCCTTTTTTGCATTACCTCAATCACCCCAACTATTTAAGCAGCTGCTGATGGGTGCAGGCATGGATCGCTATTATCAAATAGTTAAATGCTTCCGAGACGAAGATTTACGTGGTGACCGTCAACCAGAATTTACCCAAGTCGATATTGAAACCAGCTTTTTAGGTCAAGAAGATATTCAATCATATATAGAAGAGATGCTAAAAGAAGTTGTCAAAGAAACAAGAGGAGTAGAAATTAAGCAAGCATTCCCAACCATGACTTATGCTCAAGCAATGGAAGAATACGGGTCAGATAAACCAGATATTCGCTTTGACATGAAATTAAAAGACCTCTCTCAATGGGCTGAACATAGTGAATTTGGCGTCTTTAAAAATGCTGTAAAAGATGGAGGGCAAGTCAAAGCCATAAACCTTAAAGGCTTAGCTGATGAATACACACGCAAGACAGCAGATGCCTTATCAGAAGTTGTTAAACCCTATGGAGCTAAAGGCTTAGCGTGGATTAAAGTATTAGAGGAAGGCTTTAATGGACCAATCGCTAAATTCTTTACTGAAGAAGACCAAGACCAGATTAAAGAGACGTTGGAAGCTAAAGAGGGAGACATCCTCTTCTTTGTGGCTGATCAAGCCAGTGTCATTGCTGATTCCTTAGGCGCTTTACGTAATCATTTAGCCAAGAAACACACCTTATACGATGTTGAAGAGTTAGCTTTTTTGTGGGTAACCGATTGGCCATTATTTGAATATGATGAAGATAATCAAAGATATGTTGCTATGCATCATCCGTTTACTGCTCCGCAAAACGACGATGTCCAAGCATTAAAAGATAATCCAGCGGATGCTAAAGCTAAAGCCTACGACATTGTTCTTAATGGTTATGAAGTGGGAGGTGGATCTCTAAGAATTTATCAACGTGAGATGCAAGATCAAATGTTTGAATTATTAGGATTTACTGCTGAAGAAGCTAAAAGTCAATTTGGTTTCTTATTAGAAGCAATGGATTACGGCTTCCCTCCTCATGGTGGTATCGCTTTAGGCTTAGATCGATTAGTGATGATACTTGCACAAGAGCCTAATATTCGTGAAGTCATTGCCTTTCCAAAGAATGGTCGTGGTCACGACTTATTAACAGATGCACCAAGTCATGTTTCGACCGATCAATTGGATGAGTTATATTTACAATTAAAAGCTAAAAAATAATTCCCATTAAAATTTGAAGTAGTTATTAATACCACTATCTTTCTGACGAAAGATAGTGGTATTCTAAAATTTAAGGGATAAATGTGATGAATATCTCATTTAGAATGTTATCAATTCAATTTATCGAAGTGACCGATTTAACGGAAACGTTTTCTATCGTATGTTAGACTAGAGCTAACAAATAATTAAGGAGGAAATAAAATGTCCCACAGTATTAATGTTAATTCTGAAATTGGTCGCTTGAAGAAAGTAATGCTTCACCGTCCGGGTAAAGAATTAGAAAATTTGATGCCAGATTACCTTGAACGCTTATTGTTTGATGATATTCCTTATCTTGAAGCAGCGCAAAAAGAACATGATGAATTTGCTAAGTTATTAGAAAGCCTAGGTGTTGAAGTACTTTATTTGGAAAAATTAGTGGCTGAAGCAATTGATGCAGAAGGATTGAAAGAACAATTTGTTGATGAGTGGATGGCTGAAACAGGGTTAGAGCCAGGCCAAAATTATGACCAAGTTAAACAGTATTTAATGGATATGGAAGATACCTACGAAATGGTATTAAAAACGATGGAAGGATTCAAGAAGAGTGAGATTAAGCATGAATCAAATGGTTTTGATGAATTGCTGTCAAACTATCCTTTTTTAGTGGACCCAATGCCAAACTTATACTTCACCCGAGATCCCTTTGCAACGATGGGTAACGGTGTTTCTCTTAACCACATGTACTCAGATACACGTAACCGTGAAACATTATATGGAAAATATATCTTTAACTATCACCCAGAATATAAAGGAACTACCCTTTATTATGAACGTGATGAAGATACACGTATCGAAGGTGGAGATGAGTTAGTTTTATCTAAAAACACTCTAGCAGTTGGGATTTCTCAACGTACTGATAAATATTCAATCGAGAAATTAGCTCGCAACTTATTTAAAGAGACTGAATTCAAAGAAGTATTAGCATTCTTAATCGATAACAACCGTAAATTCATGCATTTAGATACTGTATTTACTATGATCGATTATGATAAATTCACTATCCACCCTGAAATTGAAGGCGAATTAAAAGTCTTCTCAGTAACTCCTGGTGAAAATGGTGAAATCAAGGTGACTGAAAAAGAAGGGCTGTTAGAAGACATCTTAGCAGAAGCTTTAGGTTTAGAAAAAGTTACCTTAATCCGTTGTGGTGGTGATGACATCGTAGCTGGAGCACGTGAACAATGGAACGATGGTGCCAACACCTTAACGGTAGCACCAGGTGAAGTAATTGTTTACAACCGTAATACTGTAACCAACAAATTATTGATTGAAAATGGTATTAAGATTCACCAAATCGAAGGTAGTGAATTAGTACGTGGTCGTGGTGGTCCTCGTTGCATGTCAATGCCATTTGTTCGCGAAGATATTTAATTTTTTGATAAACACACAGATATAGGAGGGAATTTATGTTCCAAGGAAGAAACTTTTTAAAAGAAATCGACTTTACTGCCGACGAATTAAACTACTTAATTGATTTCTCAATTCACTTAAAAGACTTGAAAAAACGTGGGATTCCACACGAGTATTTAAAAGGACAAAACATTTGTCTATTATTTGAAAAAACATCTACTCGTACAAGAGCAGCCTTTACAGTAGCTGCTAATGACTTGGGTGCGGCTCCAGAATTCTTAGGTGCTAATGACATTCAATTAGGTAAAAAAGAATCTGTAGAAGATACAGCACGCGTTTTAGGTAGCATGTTCGACGGTATTGAATTCCGTGGTTTCAGTCAAGAGATGGTCGAAGACTTAGGTAAATACGCTGGAGTTCCTGTGTGGAACGGTTTAACTGATGAATGGCATCCAACTCAAATGATTGCTGATTATATGACCTTAAAAGAAAATTTTGGAGAGCTAAAGGGTAAAAAGTTAGTATATTGTGGTGACGGTCGTAATAATGTGGCTAATTCATTATTCATCACTGGAGCTATTATCGGTGTTAATGTGACCATCGCTTCACCAGAAGAATTATTCCCAGATGAAGAATTGGTAGCAAAAGCTCAAGAGTACGCGAAAGAATCGGGCGCTACTATTGAAATTACATCTGATATTAAAGCCGCTGTTAAAGATGCTGATGCATTATATACAGACGTTTGGGTTTCAATGGGTGAAGAAGACAAGTTCGAAGAACGTGTTAACTTATTAAAACCATACCAAATCAATAAAGAATTGACTGACTTAATTGAGGGAGATTATATTATCCTTCACTGCTTACCAGCTTTCCATGATACAGAAACAAAATATGGTAAAGATGTAGCAGAAAGATTCGGTGTTAAAGAAATGGAAATTACTGACGAAGTATTCCGCAGTAAACAAGCCCGTCAATTTGAACAAGCTGAAAACCGTATGCACTCAATCAAAGCGATTATGGCAGTTACTAACGGGAACTTGTTCATTCCTAAAGCTTAATAACAATAACATTACCCTATAAAAAGTGAAACGGGGCATGAAATCCGATTGTGGCCATGAACCGCAATCGGATTTTGTTTTAAAAAGGAGGAGGAAGAAAATGGAAAAGATGAAGAAACGAAAGATGTTGAATGCTTTTACGATACTATTTATTATTACGGCGGTTATCGCTGTATTAACGTGGATTATTCCATCAGGCGCCTATGAGGTGGATCCTGAAGGAAATTTTATTGCTGGAACTTATCACACAGTAGAGCGTACACGTCAAGGGTTGTGGGATTTATTTGCCGCTCCAATTCGTGGTTTTTTAGGTACAGAAACCACTCCGGGAGCTGTTGAAGTTTCGCTATTTGTTATGATCGTTGGTGGATTTTTGGGAGTTGTTACGGAAACAGGTGCTATTGACGCCGGAATCGCCTCTACTATCAAAAATAATAAGAATAATATGACCGGTTTAATCTGGATCTTAATGGCTATTTTTGGACTAGGTGGCTCTACCTATGGTATGGCTGAGGAAACCATGGCCTTTTATCCACTCTTAATTCCCTTAATGGTAGGTGTCGGGTTTGATGCTTTAGTGGCTGTGGCGATAATTTTGATTGGGGCTGGATTAGGAGTATTATCTTCAACCGTTAATCCATTTGCTACCACAATTGCTTCAAATATGGCTGGTATATCAATAATAGATGGAATGGTATTAAGAGTAATTTTCTGGATAGTCACATATATAATTGGAGCTTGGTATGTTACGCGCTACGCTAAAAAGGTAATGGCTGATAAGAATAACTCTCTGATAGCTGATCAAATGGAAGCGGACAAAGAAAAATGGAAAGTGCCCGAAGATATGCCAAAAGTTACTAAAAAACAAAAGGGCGTTCTTTGGTTATTTGCGCTTACATTTGTTATTATGATCTTAGCTTTAATTCCATGGACAGATTTAAATAATAACTTTACTTTCTTTAAAAATGCTCATGAGTTCCTACTAGGCATACCAGTAATTGGAGATTTGATTGGACAATCTTTAGAAGACCTACCTTTTGGTATGTGGTATCTAGTTGAGATTTCAGTTCTCTTTTTCTTAATGTCAGTTATTATCGCAGCATACTATGGAATTAAAGAAGATCGTTTCGTAGAAGTCTTTATCGCGGGAGTAAAAGATTTAATGTCAGTAGCTCTAATTGCTGCAGTCGCTCGTGGTATTCAAGTAGTGATGAATGATGGTCAAATCACCGCTACTGTATTACACTGGGGAGAACAAGGGTTAGCGAATTTACCAAAAGGTGTTTTCACAGTCTTAACTTATATCTTCTATATCCCAATGTCCTTCTTAATTCCATCGACTTCTGGTCTAGCAGCAGCTACTATGGGTATCATGGCGCCATTAGCCCAATTTGCTGATGTTTTAGAAAGTATTGTTGTCACTGCCTTCCAATCTGCCAGTGGTATTGTTAACCTAATTACACCAACATCAGGTGTCGTAATGGGTGCTTTAGCAATTGCAAATATTGACCTATCAACTTGGTGGAAATTTATGCGCAATTTGATTATCATAGTCTTTGTAGTGACCATTGTTTTACTACTTATTGGAGCTTACTTAGGAATTTAAAGGAGTGTTTAAATGGATTACCAATTAACTAAAAATCATCAAGAACCAGCTATTGAAACTTTGCGCCAATGGGTTGCTATTCCATCTGTATTAGATGAAAATGATGCGGAAACTCCATTTGGTCAACCCATTCAAGAAATGCTAGAATTTGCTTTAAAAACTTGTCAAGAAATGGGCATGGAAACCTATATTGATCCAGAGGGTTATTATGGTTATGCAGAAATGGGTCAGGGTGAAGAGTTGTTTGGTGTTCTATGTCACTTGGATGTGGTTCCAGCTTTAAACCCAGATGAATGGACAACGCCTCCATTTGAAATGGATATCCGTGATGGAGCCTTATTTGGTCGTGGAACACAAGATGATAAAGGGCCTTCTATTGCTGCCTTGTATGCATTAAAAGCTTTATTAGACCAAGGACATGAATTAAATAAACGTGTTCGCTTTATCTTTGGAACAGACGAAGAGAACTTGTGGCGTGGGTTAAACCGTTACAATGAAAAAGAAGAGCAAGTAACAATGGGTATTGTTCCTGACTCATCTTTCCCTCTAACCTATGCAGAAAAAGGCTTACTACAGTTGCACATCACCGGTCCAGGTTCAGATGCTTTTGAAATGGAAAATAAAGGAGCCCTAAATGTGGTGCCTGATAAAGCTATTTACAAGGGTGATAAAAAAGATGAATTAGTACAAATTCTTGAGGATTTAGGCTACAAATACCAAGTAGACGGTGAAACTTTAACCGTTTTAGGTAAATCCGTTCACTCTAAAGACTCCTTAAAAGGAGACAATGCTTTAACGCATCTAATTGAAGGAATGTCTGAATTATATGACCATCCTGTCTTAAAATTCGTTAAGGATCATTTTGCGAAAGACGTGAATGGTAAGAGTATCTTTGGTGAGGTTGAAGACCAAGCATCTGGCAGCCTAACATGTAACATTGCTAACCTAGAGGTTACGGCTGAAGAGTCCAAACTAGGTATTGATATGCGTATTCCAGTAACTGCTGACAAAGATCAATTGGTAGAACAATTAGCTAAAGTAGCAAAAGAGTACAAACTCAAGTATAATGAGTTTGATTATCTAGCTTCGTTATATGTTCCAGTTGACTCTGAGTTAGTAACTACTTTGTTAAAAGTATATCGCGACTTAACTGGCGATATGACTGAACCAATTTCTTCTGGTGGCGCTACCTTTGCTCGTACAATGAAAAATTGTGTGGCATTTGGTGCCCTTCAAGAAGGGGTAGAAGATACAATGCATCAAATAGATGAAAGAATGCCACTCGATAATTTCTATCAAACCATGGAAATCTATGCCCATGCATTGAAGGCTTTAGTTACTAAGGCCTAATGAAAGGATTGAATATATGAAAAAACGTAAAATTGTTGTCGCTTTAGGTGGGAATGCGATTCTATCTTCCGACCCAAGCGCTCAAGCACAAAAAGACGCTTTAAAAGAAACAGCAAAACATTTAGTGAAATTAATTCAAAATGGAGACGAGGTTATTATTACTCACGGTAATGGTCCCCAAGTTGGAAATCTATTGCTACAAAACATTGCAGCTGATTCTGAGAAAAACCCAGCTTTCCCATTAGATTCATTAGTGGCTATGACCGAAGGCTCAATTGGTTATTGGTTACAAAATGCCATGCAAAATGAATTAAATAAATTAGGTATCGATAAGCCAGTAGTTAGTTTGGTCACTCAAGTTATTGTAGATAAAAACGATCCAGCTTTTGATAACTTATCAAAACCAATTGGACCATTCTACAGTGAAGAAGAAGCCAAACAACAAATGGCTGAAACTGATGCTAGCTTTAAAGAAGATGCTGGTCGTGGATGGCGTAAAGTTGTTGCTTCACCTAAGCCAGTTGCTATCAAAGAAGTTGATTCCATCAATACCTTAGTAAATGCTGGTAATGTAGTGGTTGCAACTGGTGGTGGCGGTATTCCAGTACTTGAAGACAATGGCCAATTAGTTGGAGTAGAAGCAGTTATTGATAAAGACTTTGCTTCACAAAAACTAGCTAACGATCTCGGAGCTGACTTGTTTATCGTTCTAACAGGTGTGGATTATGTCTATGTAAACTACAACAAACCAAATCAAAAAAAATTAGAAAAAGTTTCGATCGAAAGCTTGAAAGAATATATTAAAGAAGAGCAGTTTGCACCGGGATCTATGTTACCAAAAGTTGAAGCAGCTATTGCATTCGTTGAAAATACAGATCATGGTAAGGCTGTCATTACTTCATTAGAAAATCTTCAAGCATTAATTGAAAATGAATCAGGAACGATTATTAAAAAATAAGAACTTGTTATTTTTTTAAAATTAATATACAATGAGACAAAATTAATAATTAAATCTTAAAGAGAGTAGATTATGCAAGACTGAATAGCAAGTTGGGATGATGGGAGCCGATGAGTCTTAATTAATTGAACCGCACTTTATTATTTGGGTGAATGAAATGAGTAGTTCATCACGTAGGCAACTGCGTTATCAATTTAAGACCTTAAAATTTAAGGTGAATTAGAGTGGTACCGCGTATAACCATATGCCTCTAGAAGGAATTCTAGAGGCTTTTTTGTATAGAAAGGAAGATTTTATGTTAGTAAAAAAGCAAATTGTTGAAACTTTATATCCTGTATTATCAGAGCACTTGACCCAAGAACAGATCGAAAATTTAATTGAACAACCTAATAATAATGAGCACGGAGACTATGCTTTTCCAGTTTTCTCTTTGGCTAAAATATTTCGCAAAGCCCCCCATCAAATTGCTGAAGAAGTAGCAGAAAAAATTGATACTTCTGCATTTGAAAAAGTTCAAGTAGTCGGAGCTTATATCAACTTTTATATTAAGCGCGACGACTTGGCTAGCAAAGTCTTAAAAGAAGTACTTGAACAAGGTGAAAGCTATGGTCAAACAGATATTGGTAAAGGAGGTAACGTTCCAATTGATATGTCGTCTCCTAATATCGCTAAGCCAATGTCAATGGGACACTTACGGTCAACCGTATTAGGGAATTCGATTGCCTTAATTTTGGAAAAATTAAATTATAATCCTATTCGTATTAACCACTTAGGTGATTGGGGAACGCAATTTGGTAAATTAATTGTTGCTTATCAAGGTTGGGGTGATGAAGAAACAGTAAGGAAAGATCCAGTTAATGAATTAGTAAAGTTATATGTTGATTTCCATGAAAAAGCTGAAGAAAATCCCGAATTAGAAGATCAGGCAAGACAAGTCTTCAGAGCCCTAGAAGATGGCAATGAAGAGTATCATAGACTATGGACTTGGTTTAAAGAAGAGTCTATTAATGAATTTAAACGTGTTTACAATCTTTTAAATATTAAATTTGATTATTATACTGGAGAATCGTTCTATAATGATAAGATGGGCGAAGTTTTAGATTATTTAGCAGATAATAATATCTCTAAAATCGAACGTGGAGCCACAATTGTTGACCTTGAAAAGTATCACTTACCTGTTGCTTTAATTAAAAAATCAGATGGAGCTACTTTGTATCTGACTAGAGACTTAGCGACTGCTTACTATCGCAAGCGTACTTTTGATTTCGTGATGAGTTTATATGTTGTTGGTAATGAGCAAAGTGATCACTTTAGACAATTAAAAGCTGTTTTAAATGAAATGGGTAACGATTGGGCTGAAAATATGCACCATATTCCATTTGGCTTGATTACTTTAAATGGTAAAAAGTTATCCACTCGTAAAGGTAAGATAGTTTTACTTGAAAAAGTGCTTAATGAAGCGATTGAAATTGCCGATAAACAGATCACAGCTAAGAACCCTGACTTAGAAAATAAAGCTGAGATTGCTAAACAAGTGGGTGTGGGGGCTGTTGTCTTCCATGACTTAAAAGCAGATCGTCTCAACTCTTTTGATTTTAATTTAGATGATATCGTTCAATTTGAAGGTGAAACTGGTCCATATGTTCAGTATACTTATGCGCGTTTAAATACAGTGCTTAATAAATATAGTAAGGAAATAAAGCCAACGGAAGAGTTGAACTTAGATCATGAACACTCATGGGAAATCATTAAATTAATTAAACAGTATCCAGAAGTCGTTATTAAGGCAGCTGAGCATTTTGAACCATCAGTCATTGCAAAATATGTTATTCAATTAGCACAATTGTCCAATAAGTATTATGCCAAAGTCCGTATTTTGGAAGAAAATGATCAGTTAGAATCAAGAATTCAATTGGTTAAAGCGATTACGATTGTTCTAAAAGATGCATTATCATTGCTAGGTATTGGCGCTCCTGAAAAGATGTAATGAGAACCTCCTGTTAACATTTATTGGACACCTTTCATTGTTTGATTTATATATTCACAAGTGAGATAATATCTATGAATAAATGACATAAAAGGTGAGTAAATATAGTGGCATCTTTTGAATTGAATTTTGAAAATTGAAAACTAAATTTCTATACAAAAGACTCCTTTTATCGTCAGTAAACAATTTACTTTGACAAAGAAAGGGGTCTTTATGGTTAATCGGGCAATTGAAAATTATATTAACGATATATATAACTATGATTTTTTCAATCGACTTTCAATTGATGAAGTCAATCAAATTACTTCTAACTCTATTTTTCATCACATTCCAAAAGGTCAGTTAATCTTTTTTCAAGATGATCCAAATATTTATTGTTATTTCGTCTTTAAAGGATTGGTTCGTCTTGAAAGAGAAAATGCTTCAGGAGAGTTTTGTTACTTAGATTATGTGGCGGAGGAAAGTTTTTTTCCTTATGCGGAATTCTTTTTTAAAGACCACCATCTTTATGATGCCTATGCAGCTACAGATGTTGATTTAGCTTACATCCCCAAAAACCTAATGGAAAATATTGTCTTTAAAAATGCGGAACAATTCAAATTTCTTTATGAAAATTTAGCCAGTGTCCAATATTATTTGGAAAAACGTGTGCAAATGACGGCTATACCAAGTGCTTCTAGCCGAGTAATTCAGACCCTGGCTTTATGGATGTATGATATGGGGCGTTTTATGGGTGATCATGTGGTTATTCCACATCCATTGACTATTAACGAAGCGGCGACAGTAGCCGGTACGACAAGAGAGACAGCAGGAAGAGTCATTAAAGATTTAACTCAAGAGAAAAAAATTACTTTTACACGTAAAAAAATAATTTATCATGATTGGAAATATTTTAACGACCTGATTCAGTAACTATCAAAGAGGTGAGAAAACAATGAAAATTTATACGCGAACAGGAGATCAAGGGAATACGCGTTTAATTGGCAACCGTGTGGTAGCCAAAAACAACCCCTTAGTTGAGGCATATGGAAGTATTGATGAACTCAATTCTTATATTGGTATCCTTATTGCAAGCCCTAATTTAGCCGATGAAATTCGTCAAGATTTATTAGAAATTCAACAATTA
The DNA here is from genome assembly GCF_050409585.1 of Facklamia sp. P9177. Lineage (NCBI taxonomy): Bacteria > Bacillati > Bacillota > Bacilli > Lactobacillales > Aerococcaceae > Facklamia > Facklamia sp. P9177. The sequence continues at coordinate 69,984 of NZ_JBNUPE010000003.1, read as the reverse complement.
CTATTTGATTGTGGGACAGATGTTGCAAACGCAGATGAAAAGATTCCTTATCGTACCACAGAGACTGCTATTACTTGGTTAGAAGAACGAATTGATGCTTACGATAAAAGAGTTGACCCTATTGAATCTTTTATCTTGCCTGGAGGAACCATGGAAGCCAGTCAACTTCAATATGCTCGTAGTATTGCTCGTAGAGTTGAAAGAAGGCTGGTTAGCCTACCAATTTCTGAAAAGTTAAATCCGAATGTCTTAAAATTTCTTAATCGGCTTTCCGATTATTTGTTTGTAGGTGGTCGCTTAGTTAACCACCTTAATAATCAAGCAGAACCGAAGTATGTAAGATCGGGGAAAGTGTTTCGCTAAGTGGTTTAAATTAATTGTGAGGAGATAGAAAATGAAGATTGGTGTTATTTCTGATCTCCATATTGATTTACAAGCAGAGCCCTACGCTCAAACAATTATTGATTTACTGGCTAAAGAAACTGATGAGTGGAATTTGTCTTATTTAATTATAGCTGGAGACATAGCGAATCATCAGTCTTTAGTTTTTTCATTCATTAAGGACTTACAAGCAGCCATAACCATCCCTTTATATTTTGTTCCAGGAAATCACGATTATTGGTCTACTAATCAAGAAACCCAAATTATTTATGATAGCTATTGTAACCATCCGAACTGTTTAATAGGAAAGCCACTTTCTCTAAATCAAGATTGGGGATTAGTCGGGCACTCCGCTTGGTACAATCATTCGGGAAATTTTGGACGTCATGATGAAAAATTTCTTCAAGCAGGTAGATACCAAGGTTATATGTGGGAGGATAAACTACATATTCATTGGCAGCAATCTGATCGCCAAGTCTCAAGAGAATTTGCCAGAACAATAGAAAAAGATATGATCTACCTAAACAAAGCTAATTATATTCTAGTCACTCATTTTGTAACAGATTTTGATTTGCAAATCTTACCAGATCCTAAATTTCAAGAAGACATAGATTATTTTAATGCTTTTATTTCTACTGATGATCTTAAGCCTTTTTATGATAAATATCCCATCCGTCATAGTTTTATGGGACATGTCCACCGCAGACAGAAACTGACTAAGCAAGGATGTAATTATTATTTAACAAGTTTAGGAACACCTAGAGAGTGGGAAGAGGGATCGACTTTGTTGGACAATCTAAAGGAAGCTTTGAAGGTTATTGAGATAGGAGAGTAGAAATGGAAAAATATCGTGATATACATATTATGCCATTAAGTAATGATGAGTCCTTAGTTATTGCTTGTGACACTTCAGCTTCAATCGGCCAAAAAGAAGCTGATGTTTTAAGCGTTTCACCCCAAATTACTGCAGCTTTTGCTGTTCGCGTGGTACTTATGGAGGTTCTTTCTGTAAACGCCCAGCCACAATTATTAATAAATATGTTTGGCAATGAAATGAATCCAACTGGAGATTTAATGCTTGATGGTATAAAAAAAGAACTGGCATTAGCAGGTCTTTTTGATTTAGCAATGAATGGCTCAACTGAGGAAAATATGCCAACTAAGATGACATCCCTTGGACTCACCTTGCTTGCAAAGGCCAAAATCGCTGATTTAAAAATAAAAAAAGTCCAACCAGGGGATCAAGTCTATCAAATAGGAAAACCTTTAATGGGTCAGGATTTAATTGACCAGGTCGATCAAATAGTTAGTTATCAAGAGCTTTACCACTTATTAAATCTTAAAGATGTCATTCATGAAATAGTTCCAATTGGGTCTCAAGGTGCGATTGCTGAAGCACAGCAAGTGGCTAAATTTAACCAACTTGATTTTAGATTAGGTCAAGATTCACCTCAATTTTATCAATCAGCAGGGCCTGCAACATCTCTCTTAATTGTAATAAAACCAGCTTTTAAAGCTAATTTATTGACAATTTTTAAAGATATTAAATGGGTGGGTGAGTTATATTGATTGAGTCTATTATTTTATATTTTCAATTTTTTACAGCAATCCCAATTAATCAATCAGTCGATCAAGCAGCTACTAAATTAAAAAAAGGGGTAATCTATTTCCCAGCTTTTGCTTTTATATATGCCGGAATCTTTGCTTTGTTCTTTTTTTTATTTCGTAACTTTTTCTCATCCACCATCGCATGGTCTCTATTAATTATCTTGGATATTTTACTAACTAGAGGCTTTCATTATGATGCTTTGGCTGATACTGCTGACGGACTATTATCCTCTAAAAAAGCTGATGAGATGGTTCGAATTATGAAAGATTCAGCAATTGGAGCCAATGGTGCTTTGATCTTAATTTCGACTATTTTACTTACCTTTGTTTTAGGAAGAGAGTTTTTAATTAATTGTTTTGAAAATGAAATAGTTTTTGTTATTGCTTGGGCTGCCAGTGGTCGTAGCTGTTTACCCTTAATGTTTTATCAGTTAGTGTATGTTGGTGATAACCCCAATGGCTTAGGTAGTCTTTTCCTAGGCGTTTCTACTTGGAAAATTGTGGCCAGTCAGATTTTAACAATGGCTTTCTTTTTCCTATTAGGGTGGCCGTATCTACTTAGTTATATAAGTCTTTTGCTTACCATGTATTTTTATCGCTATTTCGTGTATCATAAAATTTCAGGTATGACAGGAGATACCATGGGAGCTGCTGCTTTAATTGGTCAAATCATTTATATGCTGTTTGTTTTACTTCTTTTTAATAAGAATTAGGATTGTCATTTTCTTTAATAATTATGCTATAATGATGCTAAGCTCTTTGATAATTAAGATAGAATAGGGGAAGCACGTGAGAGTCGTGCGCAGTCCCTTGCTACTGTATGGATGAAAATCTAAGTCAGATTACCTATTTTATCAAGGATGATTGTTATTTCTCAAGGTCTCGTAACAAGGTTCGTTAACAAATACGTTTATTAACCAGACAAGTAGCCTAGTCTGGTTTTTTTAAGGAGGTAAGATGAAGGCAAAAGATTTAGTAACCCTTGCTCATATGATGTCATTGTCAATCATCTTAGCACAGTTCAAGCTATTCTTGACAGTAGCTTTTGATTCAAGTCCAGCTTTTATACTCTTGCTAGCTATGAGAAGATCTGCTGGCGCGATAGTTGGTGCTATAGGACATTTAACAACGGCAATGAGCTCAGCTTTTCCCTTAAGTATTCCACTTATCTTTTATTAATGGCACTTATGATACTAGCTCAGATTAATTTTGTTATGATTTATCGTAAATTTAAATCTTTGAAATATGGCCGGTTATTCTTCCAACTCTAGGCGCCTGCTTGTTTAATGTTTTATTACCACTTCTATGTTTTCAACCGATTTTAGGGGCTGCAATGCTGGTAAGTTTCTTTTGGCCCTTAAAGCTAGCTACTCTTGCTAATATATTGTTAGCTTTGCGACTTTTTGAAGGTCTAACAAAAATAAATATATCGATGTTTAGGAAGTGAGTGAATGGGGGAAATTATTTATTATACTGGAGGAGCTAAATCTGGTAAATCTAGATTAGCTCAAGAAGAAATTTATAGACGAAAGCTTCAAAATATTGCTTATATAGCAACCCAAGCCAATAAGTTTTCTGATTCAGAAGTAAAAAGGAGTATTGAAAAACATCGTTTATCAAGACCCAAAGATTGGGATACTTATGAACAGGCTCATGATTTGGATCAATTGGTTAAGCAACTTTCAAATAATTATCAAATTGCTTTAGTCGATTGTATGACGGTTTGGCTAACCAATATTCTTTTTGATAAATGGCAATTCTTAGCTAACAATCAAGAACTATCTTTTGATGAGTATGTCAATGAACTAAAGGGTGAGCAAATCCAAAAGCTAGAAGATTTTGTTATGGAAGAGCTTAATGCTTTTTTAAAAGAAATAAAAGCTTCATCAACGGATTTTATCATTGTGTCAAATGAGCTAGGTCTAGGATTGGTTCCAGAGTATAAACTCGGGCGCATTTTCAGAAATATTCATGGTTTAATGAATCAAGAAATTGCCAGACAAGCGAACTTAGTTTATTGGGTGGTTTCAGGAATTGCAGTGAATATAAAGTAAAAAAATTTAAAGAAATAAAGGAGAAAATTAAATGAATAAAAAAATTGCTGTTTTAATGATGTTTGTGATGACTCTGTTTACCGGACAAATGGTATCTAGTGAAGAAACGACGGTTCTCACATTGACCGATATGGTTGGTAGAGAAGTTGTGCTTGAAGAGGGACCCGTTGATGAAATTGTCACTTTAATGCCAGCAGATGCTGAGATACTCTTTGAAATAGGAGCAGGAGACACTATTGTGGGTCGAGGAACTTATGTAGACTTCCCGGCAGATGAAGTGGAAGAGATTCCAGCTATCGCTACTGGTGAAAATTTAAATATTGAAGAAATTATTGCCCTAGACCCAGAAGTGGTTGTGATGACTGCTATGTCCTTAACTGAAGATCAAATGACTGCTATTGAAGACGCAGGAATTACCGTCTTGGTGACAGATGCCCAGACAATTGAGGAAGTCTATGGAGCAATCGATTTGCTCGGTCAATTAGTTGGTAAAGAAGAAGAAGCAGACCAATTAATTGAAGAAATGGAAACAGTCTTTAAAGAGTTTGAAGAAAAAGCTGACCAAGAAGAAGAATCTAAGAGTGTTTATTATGAAGTTTCTCCGCTAGAGTTTGGCTTATGGACTGCTGGTTCTGAAACCTTCATGGATGAAATTGGACAGATGTTGAATTTAGAAAATGTTTTTGCAGATCAAAAATCCTTTGTTGAAGTCTCAGAAGAACAAGTTTTATTAGCCAATCCACAAGTAATCATTACTACTTCTCTTCCTATGGATGAAGAGGCTCCTTCTCCTGAAGAAGAAATTATGCAACGCAAAGAATGGGATGACCTTTCAGCTGTAAAAAATGATAAAGTTTTTGCAGTAGACAATTCTGCTTTCACTAGACCTGGACCGCGCTTGATGGATGCTGTCAAAGAATTATATGATCTAGTTTATGGCACAGAATAAGAGCTGGCAGCTTTCACAATCAGCTAAAAAAAGTGTCGTAAAATTAGTCCTGATGGTGTCAATAACTCTCTTAATACTAGCTATGGCTTTGATTATAGGAAGTGTGAAAATTTCTTTTACTGACTTGTATCAAGTGCTAGAAAATCAAGTCTTAAATCAATCAATGACCGACTTGGAACAACAGGCAACCATCTTACTTGCTGTTAGACTACCTCGTTTACTCACTGCTTTTTTAATCGGCATGGCCCTTTCTTTGAGTGGAATGACCATGCAAAGTTTGTTAATGAACCCCTTGGCTGATGGCTCTACCTTGGGAGTTTCAGCTGGAGCAAGCTTGGGTGCTGGCATTGCTATCGTCATTGGGATTCCTTCCTTTATCCAAAGGCAAGGAATCTTTTTGATGGCGGTGATCTTTGCTTTTGGATCACTAGTATTGATTTTATCTTTTTCTTATTATTTGGATAAACAGTTAAAGAATATGACTGTTATCTTAACTGGAATCGTCTTTACCATGCTGGTCTCTTCATTAATGAATATTTTAATGATTATCAGCAAAGAAAAGCTGCCTTCTTTAGTTTTTTGGACTTTAGGGTCGCTTTCAGGCTCCAGGTATACCGATGTTTGGGTAATGGGTGTTTGCGTCATAATAATGGGTGGCTATATTGTTATGAAATGGCAAGAATTGAACGCTTTTTCAATGGGGGAAAACATCGCAAGAAATATTGGGATAAACATAGTCTCTGTTCGAATTAAATTGTTTATTGCCACTTCCATCCTGATTGGTGTTGCTGTTTCAATAGGCGGTTCGATACCTTTTGTAGGTTTAATAACCCCCCATATTAGTCGTTTAATTGTAGGCTCCAATCATAGACGTTTGATTCCTTGGACTCTATTTATTGGTGGTAACTTTATGGTGGTAACCGATTTATTAGCTCGCACCATTGCCTCCCCCCTTGAAATACCAATAGGGGCAATCACTTCCTTATTTGGCAGCTGTATTTTTATTCTTATCTTTGCTAGGGGGAAGCGTAATGCTTAAAGTTAATAAACTCAAAATGGAATTAGATAAAAAAATAATTTTACATGACATTAATTTTGAAGTAGCCGAGGGTGATTGGTTGATGATTTGTGGACCAAACGGATCAGGAAAAACCTCATTAATAAAAGCTCTATCTGGTCAAAATCCCTACACTGGAGAAATTGAGATCTATGGCAGCAACCTTCGGCTTTTAAAAAGCAATCAAAAGGCAATGATTTTTGGTGTTTTAGACCAACATCCTGGTTCAGACTTTGATTTTACTGTAGAAGAATTGGTGCGTATGGGACGCTACCCACATCTTAAAGGCTGGTTTAAGAGCTGGACAGACATAGATCAAGAGGTGCTTGAAAGAGTCCTGCTTCAAACCAATCTATATCAAAAGCGTAAGCGATCAGTTCAAAGCTTATCAGGAGGAGAAAGGCAGCGAGCATACTTAGCTCAACTTTTTTTACAGGATCCTAAGTTATTAATATTAGATGAACCAAGTAATCATTTAGACTTAATATATGAGCAAAACCTTTTTAGAACACTTAAAGAGTGGTTGCAGCAGCCAGGACGATCCATTATTACAGTTATGCACGATTTGAGTCTTGCTAAAAAATATGGAAATCGGGCTCTATTGTTAAAAGAGGGACATCAAGTAGTTTTTAATGATGTGTCTAAGGCTTTGTCTTCAGAAAAATTAAATAGCAGTTATCAAATGGATATTGCGAGTTATTTAAAAGAAAAATATCAACAATGGCAATGATAATAACCCCTAAATGTTTTTACGTCAACATTTAGGGGTGTTTTTGAAGGGTGTGAGACAGCTAATAAGATAATATCTGCTTCGATAAAAATTTTGGGCTCTTTTCCATCAGCATAGCGCATGGCAAATTCCACGGCATTATTACGGTCAAAATATTCATGGTTTAACTCGTTTTGAGCACCGATAGTTTGACTTGTTTTTTCCGGTAAGTTGTGATACCACTTGAGTAAAGGGTGGCGATAAATTAAAGAAATGTAAATTATTCATTATGCAAAAAGATTCGGCCTCTTTAGCTTGATGATTTTTAGCCTCTTGTAGAACCCCTTGCAAGCGCGAGCTTGTTGAAATGAAGACATATTTGTGCAATAATATATGAACATATGGGAATTGATAGGCTACTGCTTTAGCAACTCTTAAGGTGGTCTCACCAATTGAATCCGATATGATAAAAAATGAAGTGGTAACGGATTTGCTTGATTCCTAATGGCTATCCAGTTAATGAATTAATTTAAGTTTACCATATTTCTTGAAAGAGGTGACAGAATTGAAAGAAGTTAGATTAAATGAAGGTCAGTTAGCTCCAGAAGTTCAACAACTTATTGATCAAGGTTTAAAGACTCTAAAAAAAGAAGGATTTAAAATGACCAAGAAGCGCCGAGAAATACTTTCCCTTTTTGCTGAAAACCAACGCTACCTATCTGCTTTGGGCATTCATAAAGCATTGGAAGAGAAGTATCCGACCATGTCTTATAATACTACTTATCGTAACCTCTATGATTTCGTTGAAGTGGGTATTCTTGAAACGACAGAATACCAACAAGAACAACTATTTCGATATAATTGCCATTTAACTCACGGCACAGACCATCACCATCACCATCATTTTATTTGCACCAATTGTGGTAAAACAATTCTACTTGATGCTTGTCCCATGCAACATATTACAACCGATTTATCTTCAGTTGAAATAAGGAGTCACCGCTTTGAAGTCTTTGGCCTGTGTGCTGAATGTAAAGAAGTATTACAAGATAATCCCGCATAAACTTCACAAAAGTTTTTCTTTGTTCTTGAAAAGCTTAAGATTCATGCTATAATATAGGGAGGACTTTGTTTAGATTATTATTTCTAAGGAAAGGTTACTATAAGCTCGGGGGGAGGGGAACCAGATGTCAAAAACAGTAGTTCGTGATAACGAATCATTGGATGACGCTCTTCGTCGCTTTAAGCGTAACGTTTCTAAAACCGGTACTTTGAGAGAGGCTCGTAAGCGTGAATTTTACGAAAAGCCAAGTGTTCGACGTAAAAAGAAATCAGAAGCAGCTCGTAAACGCAAGTTTTAAGCGTATCGCCTAAGCAACAATATAGAATAAAATATTCTGTTTAAAAAGAATCAGTTTTCTGGTTCTTTTTTTTATTTTTAAAAAAATATCATAATAAGTATTAATATATCGGTCTTTTATTCCATTTTATAAGCATTTTATGGTAATCTTAACTTAGTTTATTAATAAAGGAGACGACTATTTGAATAACAACGAAAAATTCTCAAAACAAGTCACCGTCACAAACACAGATTGGCTAATTTCCTTGTTGGGCAATCATGATAAATACATACGTATGATTGAAGATAGTTTCGAAGTAGAAATAACCAACCGCGGTGAAATAATTAACATTATTGGTGAGCGTGAAGAGACAGTGGAGTCTGTTCGTCAAATCCTCCTAAACCTTATTCAACTTTTGGAAAGGCGAATTACCCCTCGATCCATGGATGTCATGACAGCTATTAAAATGGCAAAAAGTAATAAATTAGATTTTTTTCTCAACCTTTATGAAGAAGTGGTGGGTCGTTCTGCAGATGGAACAGCTATTCGTGCCAAAAACTTTGGACAGTTACAATACGTTAGAGCTGTTAACCGACAAGACGTTGTCTTTGGTATGGGACCTGCTGGAACTGGAAAGACCTACTTGGCTGTTTTGATGGCTGTCCAGGCTATGCGAGAAGGTAAAGTGAAAAAAATAATACTGACACGCCCAGCAGTCGAAGCTGGAGAAAACCTTGGTTTCTTACCAGGTGATTTGAAAGAAAAAGTAGATCCTTACTTAAGACCAATATACGATGCCTTATATAACATTTACGGAACGGAACAAACCAACCGTCTAATGGAAAGAGGCATTATCGAAATTGCGCCATTGGCTTATATGAGAGGTCGAACCCTAGACGATGCTTTTGTTATTTTAGATGAGGCTCAAAATACAACAATTGCACAAATGAAAATGTTCTTAACTCGATTAGGCTTTGGCTCAAAAATGATTATAAATGGCGATCAGTCACAAATTGACCTACCTAAAGGGGTAAAATCTGGATTGATTGACGCCTATCATAAATTAAGAAAGGTTAAACGCATTGAATTTGTATCTTTTGATGAGTTCGATGTGGTTCGTCATCCAGTAGTTGCGGATATTATTAGAGCTTATAGCAAAGAACCCATGATTGAAAACCTTCTAAGGAGAGAAGAAAATGAATCGTCGACTACAGTTACTTCATGAGCGTTTAGGTAAAGTCTTTATACCTCTTATAACATTCATACTATCCTTAGCAATTTTTTTAATTGGCTATCAACACGTCAAACCAGAAGTTTATCACTTTGAATTGAATCAAGTAGCAGATGAAACAATTTTAGCGCCTGTGACGATGGAAGATGTTGAGCAGACAAAAGCCAATCAACAAAGAGCTAAGGATGCTATTAATGATATCTATTTATATCAAGAAGATATCAGGATTCAGGAAATTACGCGGATTGAGCAGTTTTTTGGCTTTGTTCGTGAGGCTCGTAATGGTAAGTACTCACGAGACGGTGTAATTGATTCTTTAAAGAATGCATCTAAAGAAAAGCCACTGGATCAATCTTTTAATGAAAAGGTCAATAATTTACCAACTAAAAAAACCAACTTCGATAATTTATCCGAGGAGCAAAAGCGAACAGTGATTCAAGCACAATTACAAATGGTAGATGAAAATGTTTTTAATTTGTTTGATCAGCTTTCTAACCGCTCAATTGATCAAGTTTTTAAAATCAGTCCCTTAGAACTATCTGAATTACAATCGAATTTAACTGATTTTATATCCGAGAGTCTTGCTCAAGAATTAGGTCCTGATCAAGTTGATAAAGAGTTGGACAAATATCGTTTACAAATCACATCTTCCGATATGTCAGAGCTTGCTCAGCAAACGACTTTAAACTTTTTAGGCGCCTTGATAAAACCAACGATGGTATATTCGGAGTCAGAAACAAATCGCTTAAAGGAAGAAGCAGCTTCCAAAGTTCAAACATCTTATATTCTACAAGGACAAGTTATTGTTCAAGAAGGTCATATTATTAATCAAAATAATATGCGACAACTTGAGATGTTTGGTTACTTGGATGCATCGACTAAGCAATATCTTATGCCAGTCTTTGTTCTATTAATTTTTGTCCATGCTTTTCTATTCGTTTATATCTTTTCTGATAAATTAAATTGGACAGATTTAAGCCGTGCGAATATGCAGGCTACTGCTTATATGATTATTGTTTTTGGGTCGTTGATCATGGCCAAGATGGGACATTTCTTCCAACAGGCAGGTCTAGAGTATGGTATGTTGCTTCTACCTTTGATGATTTTACCAGGATATTTAAAAGAAAAATCTTCCTATAAAGTAACATTGTTAGCATTTCTATTTATTAATATCTTTGCTATTTTTATAGTTAGTGATTTAGACAATCAAACTGTTGTAACCTTCATCAGTTTATTTTACCTATTTACTACCATTGTTTCCGTTTTACTGACTACTTTTTCTGATCGTCAGGCGATGAAAGTAGAAAAAAGAGTGGCCTTAAATATCATTTGGCAGTTCATAATTGCTTTGCCTCTAATGGCTGTTCTTACAATTCCTATATTATCTCGTCAGGCTTTTATCATCCTAATAATGACAATTGCAGCTAATTTACTTGGCTTGTTATTAATCGCTGTTTTTGAACCCTATTGGGAGCAACTTTTATCCAGTCGTTCAGCCATGACGATGAATCAGTTAGCTAATTTAAATCATCCCTTATTAAAATTGTTGATTGAAAAAGCACCGGGAACCTATCATCATTCAATTATGGTGGCTAATTTAGCAGCGAATGCCGTGGAAGCCATAGGCGGGGATTCCTTGACCACCCGGGTAGCCTCTTACTATCATGATGTTGGAAAGACAGTCCATCCCCTATTCTTCGTTGAAAACTTATCTGGAGGCATTGAATCACCTCACCGCATGGTAGGGCCAGATGAGTCTGCTAAAATTATTATTGATCATGTTGCTCAAGGTGTAAAATTATTAGAAGAGTACCGTATGCCTCAGTCTGTTATTGATTTATGTAAAGAACACCATGGCACAACCATGACTAGCTATTTTTATTACCAAGCTAAAGAGCAAAAAATGCCTATTAATCCAGAGACCTTTAGATATCCTGGCCCGATTCCACAATCAAAAGAATCCGCTATAGTGATGATTGCAGATTCAATGGAAGCAGCCTCTCGAACAATGAAAGAACATACTCAAAAGAGTATTGAAGAATTACTGGATTCCATAATTGCGAGTAAGATTAACGATGGCCAATTTGCCGATTGTGGGTTGACGGTTGATGAACTAAAAACAGTAAGAAAGTCACTAATTTTAGGGATAGCTAGTATGTATCACACACGTGTGGAATATCCTAAATAAGGAGAAGAAAATGCAAGTTGAATTAATTGATGAAGGTCAGAGGCTGACTGAAAAACAAAAACAGATTATCTTAGACTTAATTGATCAAGCAGGCTTAAAAATCGCTGCTCCTACTCAAGCAGAATTAGACATAACCATCGTCGATAATCACACCATTCGCCAATTGAATCGCGACTACCGTGGTATTGACCGAGCAACGGATGTGCTATCTTTTGCTTTAATGGAGGGGGAAGAACCAATAGATTGGTCAGTTATCAATTCAAATGAAGTTCAAGAGCCAATCAATCTTCACTTGGGAGATATTATTATTTCAATCGAACGAGCGCTTGAACAAGCCAGTGAATACAACCACTCTCTAGAAAGAGAGTTGGGATTTCTAGCTGTCCACGGTTTCTTACACTTAAATGGTTATGATCACCAAACCATTGAAACTGAGAAAGAGATGTTTGCAATTCAAGAAGAGGTGCTGAGTGAATATGGACTCACAAGATAATCCTTTTAAGAATTCAAATTTTTTCCAGTCTTTTATTTGTGCCAGCCAAGGATTTTTTCAAGCAATTAAAAGTGAAAGAAATCTAAAAATCCACTTATTTTTTGCTTTAGTGGCAGTCCTTTTAGCCTTTTATTTTAAATTTGAACCACTGAAATGGACGATTTTACTATTAACTATTGGCCTTGTTATCTTTTCCGAATTAATCAATACAGCAATAGAAGCGGTTATTGATTTAATTGTAGCAGACCAATGGCATCCCTTAGCGAAAAAGGCAAAAGATATCGCTGCTGCTTCTGTTTTAATGACAGCAATCATTTCCATTATAATCGGGGCTATACTATTTCTCCCCTATTTATTTTAAAAGGTGACAATTAATCATACTAAAGGAGTTTAAATGAAAAAAGATTTTAAATCGGGTTTTGTAGCTATTCTTGGCCGTCCCAATGTTGGGAAATCAACTTTATTAAATCAAATTATTGGCCAAAAAATAGCGATTATGTCTGATAAAGCCCAAACAACCCGCAATAAAATTCAGGGTGTCTATACCCGTGAAGACTCACAAATCATTTTTATTGATACCCCCGGAATCCATAAACCCAAGCATGCTTTAGGAGACTTCATGATAAAAACAGCCTATTCCTCTTTGAGTGGGGTGGATGCAGTGATTATGGTAGTCAATGCGACAGAAAAAATAGGACCTGGCGATCAATTTATTATCAATCGTTTAAAAGATGTCCAGCAACCAGTCTTTTTAGTTATTAATAAAGTAGATCTGATTGAAAAAAATTTGCTTTTTGATATTATCACTAAATATCAAGATGCTTATGATTTTGATCAGATTATCCCTTTATCTGCACTTACAGGTGAAAATGTCGAAGCTTTATTAGACCAACTGACACTCAGCTTGCCAGATGGCCCCCAATATTACCCGGCTGACCAGGTAATGGATCATCCTGAGTATTTCCTCGTTGCGGAGTTAATTCGTGAAAAGATTTTAATGTTAACACGCGAAGAAATTCCTCATTCAGTAGCCGTCCAAGTCCAATCCATGCAAAAAAATGCTGATGACAAGGTAGAAGTACTAGCTACAATAATCGTGGAACGTAAAAGCCAAAAGGGAATAATTATTGGTGCTCAAGGATCAATGATTAAAAAGATAGGTCATCTGGCACGACGTGATATTGAAAAGCTTTTAGCAACCAAAGTCTATTTAGACTTATGGGTCAAGGTGCAAAAAGATTGGCGGGATCGTCAAAGTAATTTAAATGAATTGGGCTATCAGAGTGAGAATTATTAATAAGGAGAGTGCCAATGAACGAAAAATTTACCGGAATTGTTTTGTTTATTCGGCCGTACCGCGAAAAAGATAGTCTAGTTAAAATTTTTACACGTGAATTTGGTACTAAAATGTTTTTTGTAAGAGGTTTACAGTCACTCAATCATCCCCTTAAAAAGCATTTAATCCCATTGACAGAACATCAATATTGGGGAACTATTAACCAACAGGGTTTGTCCTTTTTGAAAGAAGGTCAAACCCTTAACCTCTTTCGATCCATTCAATCTGATCCCTTTAAGCAAGCGCATGCTGCTTATATAAGTCAACTAGTGGATGCCAGTGTGAATGATAATAGCAAAGATCAACAGCTATTTGATTTTTTCCAAGCTACTCTAAGCAGTCTCAATGAGCGTGAAGATGCCCGGCCTATTCAATTACTTTTGCAACTTAAACTTTTGCAACGCTTCGGGCTTCAATTAAATATGAAAAATTGTGTAGTCTGCGGATCGAGCCAGAGGATTGAGGACTTTTCGATGGTCCATTTGGGTGTTTTGTGTCATAACCATTTAGATAAAGATCCCAACCGAATGCATCTTAGTTCTAAGCAAGTCAAAATTTTACAACTCTTTAATGAAATTAAACTGAATCAATTAGGACAAGTCTCAATTTCAGACCTTTCTTACAAAAAAATTGATGAATTGATCTTCACCATCTACCATGAACAAGTAGGGATTAAATTAAAAGGAGAATCTTATCTCAATCAATTATATAAAGTAGCCGACCAATTGAAAATCAGTAAAAATCAAGGAAGATAATTGACAAAAAGCTTTATAATTAGTAGAATTTTAACAAGCCAAAGCAATTAAAAGAAGATAGTAAAGCGACTCTAGGCAGGTGAAAGCTAGAGCAAATCGAATGGTCCTTTGGGTTAACAAATGAATTTTAAGAGTGCTAGTCTAACTAGAATTAGGGTGGAACCGCGAATTTATTTCGTCCCTATGACCTCCAAAGGGGTCATAGGGACTTTTATTTTAAGAAAGAGGTGTCAAAATGGCAGTTGAATCGTTACAAGATATGATTTTAACCTTGCAAAATTTTTGGTCAAAGAAAGGATGTTTGATCCTTCAATCCTATGATACTGAAAAAGGAGCCGGAACCATGAGCCCCTATACCTTTTTAAGGGCTAATGGACCAGAACCTTGGAATGCCGCTTATGTCGAACCGTCAAGACGACCTGCTGATGGAAGATACGGTGAAAATCCTAACCGCTTATACCAACACCATCAGTTTCAAGTGGTTATGAAGCCTTCTCCTCTTGCTATACAAGAATATTACCTGGATTCATTGATTGAATTAGGCATTGATCCCCTAGAGCATGATATACGGTTTGTAGAAGATAATTGGGAAAACCCTTCCTTGGGTTGTGCGGGACTGGGATGGGAAGTTTGGATTGATGGTATGGAAGTGACTCAATTTACCTACTTCCAACAAGTGGGGGGATTAAAGTGTGATCCGGTAATGTCAGAGATTACTTATGGCTTGGAGCGTCTTGCTATGTATATTTTTGATGTGGAAAATGTTTATGATTTAGAGTGGGCCAAAGGCGTGAAGTATGGCGAAATCTTTTTCCAACAAGAATATGAGCAGTCTAAATATTCTTTTGAATTAGCTGATACTGACTTATTAATGAAGCAGTATGAAGCTTATGAAAAAGAAGCCAACCGTTTACTTGAGGAAAACTTAGTTCATCCAGCCTATGATTATATTTTAAAGACCAGTCATACCTTCAACTTAATGGATGCTAGAGGGATGATTTCGGCATCAGATCGCCCTGCTTATTTAGGACGTGTTCGTAAATTAGCTCGCGGTATTGCTAAGACCTTCGTACAAGAAAGAGAAAAACTTGGATTTCCATTATTAAAAGAAAATAAGAACTAGGAGGATTGCTATGAGAGATTATTTATTAGAAGTAGGAATGGAAGAAATTCCAGCTAGATTTTTATTGAAATTGCGTGATCAATTAGCCGAAAAACTTGCAGCATTTCTTGCAGAAGAAAGAATCAGCTTTCAATCCATTGAAACTTACGCAACTCCTAGAAGATTAGCTCTAAGAGTAGAAGGTTTATCTGATCAGCAATCAGCTTTAGAAGAAGAAGTAAGAGGACCGTCCGTAAAAGTTGGACAAGATAACGAAGGGAATCTGACGAAAGCTGCATTGGGCTTCTTAAAAGGTCAAGCCTGTCAAGAGGAAGACTTATTTGTTAAAGAAGTTAAAGGAACTGACTACCTCTTTGTGAATAAGGTGGCTGAGCAGAAGAAAGTAGAAGAAGTGTTAAAAGCTATCCCAACTGTTCTTGCCAGTATGCATTTCCCAGTTACCATGCGGTGGTCAGATTTAAATTTAGAATATATTCGTCCGATTCATTGGATACTTTCATTACTAGAAGATCAGGTGATTAACTTTGAATTTGCTGGTATTCAGGCGAATAATTTTTCACATGGTCATCGTTTTCTAACTAAAAATGACAAAGTTATAATTAAAAATAGTCGTGACTATGAAAACGCACTAGAAAAGATGTATGTGATTGCCAGTTTTGAAAAACGACAAGAGAAGATTTACCAGCAAATTCAAGCGATTGAAGATGAAAGGGGCTGGGTTATACCGGAAAATGATGAATTACTAGAAGAGGTAACAGCCATTGTCGAGTGGCCAACTGCTTTTTACGGCAGTTTTGAGGAAAAATATTTAGAAATTCCCCAAGAAATGGTCATCACAGCAATGCGTGATCATCAACGTTATTTTTATGTTTTAGATCCTAAAAGCAAAGAATTGTTGCCTTATTTTATTTCAGTACGAAATGGTAATGATCAGCACATTGATCAAGTCATTAAAGGTAATCAAAAGGTATTAAGAGCTCGTTTAGCAGATGGTTTATTCTTTTACCAAGAAGATTTAAAATTATCTTTAAAAGAAGACTTAGCTAAATTATCAAGCTTGAAAGAGCATTTTAAGTTAGGTACTTATAGTCAAAAACAAGAACGTGTTAAACACTTGCTTGAAGAATTGATGGATTTTATCGATTTATCTGCTCAAGATCAAAAGACCATTTTGCGTGCTAGTGAGATTTACAAGTTTGATCTTGTGACTCAAGCGGTAAATGAGTTTGCCGAATTACAAGGTGTCATTGGTGGGATTTATGCCAAACATTATGGTGAAGAAGATAGTGTAGCGCAAGCAATTGCTCAGCAATACCTACCAACTTCGGCTGGAGGGAAATTACCTGATAAACCTGCGGCTGCCGCCTTATCGATTGCAGATAAATTAGACAGTCTAATTGCTTACTTCAAAGCGGATATGATACCAACAGGGTCTAATGATCCTTATGCATTAAGAAGACAAGCCATGGGATTAATTGACATTCTTTTAGACCAATCTTGGAATATCGATTTAAAGAGCTTGTTAGTGAAGATTAACCATGAAGATGCTGATTCAGCAGCCGATTACTTAAATGATTTGCTTAGTTTTATAGAAGCTCGGATTCAAGTTAGATTAGGTAATCTAGGAATGGATTACGATATTATTCAAGCAGCACTCGCACAAAAACAACTAAATCCTGTAAAAATAAAAGAAACGGCTAAAAGTTTACAAGACTTCAAAGCTGCCAAACCGGTTGAGTTTTCAAAAATGATTGAAAACTTGGCACGAGTAGTTAATTTAGGTGAAAAGGTTAGCGAGCAAGTTAAAATCACTGATAACCTAGCTGAAAGTCAACTAGAAAAGGACTTAATTGAAAAGATAGTGGCAATAGAGGACTTACAAGACACCTCAAGATTAATGGAATATTTTGAAAGCATTAGTCCAATGATTGCTTCATATTTAGAACTACATATGGTTAACGCTGACCAAGAAGCTCTTCGCCATAATCGCTATCAAATGATGTACCAATTAACACAAACAATTCTCAGTCTCATGGATCCTAGAAAAGTGGTCCATAAATAAGAGTAAAGGAGCGATAATAATGTCTACCTTTTTAGATCGCGCAAAAGTGAAGGTAATTGCTGGTAAAGGTGGCGACGGAATGGTCGCTTTCCTAAGAGAAAAATATCGACCAGATGGTGGACCTGCAGGAGGAGATGGCGGCCGCGGTGGCGATGTCATTTTTCGAGTGGATGAAGGCCTTCATACTTTGATGGATTTTAGATACAATCGTCAATTCAAAGCGCATAACGGGGAAAATGGAATGAGTAAGAGTAAATATGGAGCGAATGCAGAAGACCTTTATGTAAAAGTTCCACCAGGAACCTCTGTTTATGACGAAGCAAGCGGTAGACTCATTGCCGATTTAGTGGACCATGGACAAGAAGTAATTGTTGCTAAAGGAGGGAGAGGGGGGCGTGGAAACATACGCTTTGCCACGCATAAAAACCCTGCTCCTTCAATTGCTGAAAATGGAGAACCAGGTCAAGCCTTGGAGTTACAATTGGAACTTAAAGTTCTAGCAGATGTGGGCTTGGTTGGTTATCCAAGCGTGGGCAAATCAACCCTATTGTCCATTATTTCTAATGCTAAACCCAAAGTAGCAGATTATCAATTTACTACCTTAGTACCCAACTTGGGAGTGGTTAAAATTGCTGATGGTCAGGAATTTGTCGTTGCAGACATGCCGGGCCTTATTGATGGTGCTTCTGATGGTGTTGGTTTAGGTATTGATTTCTTACGCCACATTGAAAGAACTAAAACGTTATTACATATTGTGGATATGGCAGCGGTACATGAACGCGATCCCTTTGAAGATTTTTCTTCTATTATGCAAGAGTTAGCTAATTATCATCCTCGTCTTTTAGAAAGACCCATGTTGATTGTGGCTAATAAAATGGATTTAGATCAAGCTAAAGATAATTTAAAAGTATTTGAAGAAAAAATATCTGATTATTATCAGAATTTAAATCTTTCTATTCCAAAAATTTATCAAATTTCAGCTTGGCAAGCCCAGGGAATTGATTCATTGATGCGAGCAACAGCTCAATTAGTTGCCTCCAGTGACTTTATACCCTTGGAGGAAAAAGAAAGTGATCATAAAAATTATACGATCGACGAAAGCCCTGATTTTACTGTTCGTAAACTTGAAGAAGGTTATTGGGAATTAGAAGGTGAAAAGATTATCAAGCTTTATAAAATGACCAATACAGCTCATGATGAAAGTTTACAACGCTTTGCACGTCAACTGCGATCAATGGGTGTCGATCAAGCCTTGAGAGAAGCTGGCGCGAAAAATGGCGATACAGTTTACTTAGAGGATTATCAATTTGAGTTTATTGATTAGGTGGTTTTAATATGCAAAATAAAGTTAAACAAGGGCGTATCCCAATTTTTGACGGTCTTAAGGGAATCGCAATACTGCTAATCATTGCTTATTACTACTTTGAACATATTGTTCCAGGTGGTTTCCTTGCAGTTAATCTATTTCTTTTCATAGCTGGTTTTTTTAACTTTAGACATTTTTATTTAAAAGATATACAAGCTAGAAAAGAGTCCTTTTGGCAATTTATATATAAGCGTTTTGAAAGACTTTTTTTCCCTACTTTATTCGTAGTTTTAACTACGTCTACCTATATTTTACTTTTTAACCGTGATTTTTTATCTAATATTCGGTGGATGGGATTAAGTTCACTCACATTTATTAACAATTATTATCAGATTTTTAATCAACAGTCTTACTTTGTTCAAGCGGCTAATCCAAGTCCCTTTACACATTTGTGGTACGTCTCTTTATATGGACAATTGGTTATTTTAACACCTATTTTAATATTTTTACTTTACAGTTGGCATAAAAAACCTCAAGTAACTATTCGTATGTTATTGATTATTTCAGCCTTATCCGCTTTTTTAATGGGTTATCTTTATAAAGATAACCAAGATCCTACCCGAATTTACTATGATCTTTTAACAAGATTATCTGCTTTTACTCTTGGGGGTTCTTTAGGATTAGCTCTTCCAGTTAATTTATCACCTAAAAAGATTTCATCAAAGAAAATTATGACCATGAATTTTATGGGTTTACTTGCAGTCATTTTTGCTTTCTTCATGATTAAATTCATGTTTGCAACCAAACCTTTTGCTTATCGTTTTGGTTTAACTTTGTTTTCTTTGATTTCTGCTGTAATTGTTGTTTCAAGTATTCATCCAGCAACTATTTGGAACAAAATCTTTCGTTTTAAACTATTTACCTGGATAGGCCAACGATCTTTTTCTTACTATCTATGGTACTATCCTGTCTATCTTTTAATGCCTCAAAACATTAGCTTTATGAATAGGTCTCCATGGTTAAATTATGGTTTTCAGTTACTTTTGATCATTATTTTAGCTGAAATTACTTACCAATTATTTGAAAAGCGCAGAATTAGTCTTCCAATTGGACAAGACTTTAATTGGCGCAAAATGAAGCATCAATTTGATTATTTAAGCTCTCACCCTCAATCATTAAGAGTAGTGAAATTTATCACAGCGTGTTATATTTTTAATGTCGTGATGGGGGTTATCGCTCTGGCTATTTCTTCACCAGCTAAGGGTGTAGAATCAAGTAAGGAAATTCAAGCCATTATTGAAAACAATATGAATATTGCTGAAGAGTCAAGAAAAAATGAAGAAAGACAAGTAGTTGTTAATAATATCGAAGGCTTAGATCAAGAAGTCTTACTCTATGCTAATGCTTTGGAGATAACTTTCATAGGGGATTCAACTTTAGCTGCAGCCACCGAGCGCTTGAATGATGTATTTCCTAAGGCTGTTTTTGATCCGAAAGTCGGTCGACAACTTTATGAATCTTATGATACGGTATATGGTCTCAATCAAACAGGCGGATTAAAGCCTACTGTGGTAACCATGTTAGGCTCTAATGGAACATTTACAGTTGGTCAAATGGATGATTATATTCAAGCAGTCGGTCTAGACCGTGATCAGTATTATGTCAACGTTTTGGTTGATCGCATTTGGACAGATGATGCTAACCGTCAATTGGTAAGAGCGGCTCAAGAATATGGAAATGTTAGAATTATAGACTGGGCGAATTATGCCCGTGGACACGCTGAATGGTTTGCTGAAGATGGCGTTCATCTAAATGATGAGGGATCATTGGAGTTATCCAAATTTATCGCTAAGGAGATATACCGTCAGCGCTAGTCATAGAAAGAGGTTGATGGAAATATGAAATTACATTTTTTAGGCACAGGTGCTGGGATTCCATCCAGACAAAGAAATGTTTCTTCGCTGGCTTTAAAGTTATTAGATGAGTTGAATGAAATCTGGTTATTTGATTGTGGAGAAGCAACCCAGCATCAAATCTTGGAAACAACCATTCGACCTAGAAAAATAACTAAAATTTTTATTACTCATCTTCATGGAGACCATATTTTTGGCTTGCCAGGACTTCTAAGTTCAAGATCTTTTCAAGGTGGAGAAGACTGTTTAGAAGTTTATGGACCTAAGGGGATAAAAGATTTTATTAAGATTTCCTTAAAATATTCAAAATCCAAACTTGCATACAGTTTAAAAATAACAGAGTTGGTAGACCGAGGTGGCGAGTTAATCTTTGATAATGGCTGGAAGGTTAATTATTTACCTTTAGAACATGGGATTCTTTCTTTTGGCTACCGAGTAGAAGAACCAGATTTACCTGGTCAACTTTTAGTTGAAGAGTTGAAAAAATTTGAGATACCTAATGGTCCAATTTATGGTCAACTCAAACGCGGAGAACGTGTTCAATTAGAAGATGGCAGATGGATAGATGGCCAGAATTTTCTTGCTCCGGATCGACCTGGTAGAATCGTTACCATTTTGGGGGATACCCGTTATTGTCAGAATTCTAAAGTCTTAGCCAGAAAAGCGAATGCTTTAGTCCATGAGGCTACTCATGAAGCAGCGGAAGAAAAAATGGCAAGAGCTTATTACCATTCGACCAGTCATCAAGCAGCCCAAGTGGCTAAAGATAGTCAAGTAGAGGCTCTTTATCTCAATCATATTTCAGCTCGCTACTTAGGAAAGGCTCTCAAGCAACTTGAAAAAGAAGCTTGTTCTATTTTTCCTAACAGTCATCTTGTTAATGACTTTGATGAATATGAAATCCCACTTAATTAATGAGTTTATGATGTGTAAGGAGAATAACGATGTTGTCTAAATACCAATGGCAATTGCCAGAAAATTTAAATGGAAATCAAAACTATCAAAAATTATTAATAGCGGGAGAAGACTATTCGCCCGCTTTTTTAGCAATCTGTTTTAATCGTGGTCTTCATGATCTATCGGCAATAAAAAAAGCCACCGAACAAGAGCCAACTTTATATCATGACCCCTTTGCCTTATATCAAATGGATATAGCAGTAAAACGCATCCATTTAGCCATTGAAAAGGGAGAAAAAATTTTGATTTATGGTGATTATGATGCAGATGGAATCACTTCTTCTTTAATTTTAAAAGAGGCTTTAGATGCTTTAGGAGCTGACAGTCGAGTCTATCTACCCAATCGTTTTAAAGATGGCTACGGTCCCAATATCGATCGTTATCAAGAGTTTATTGAAGAAGGGGTTCAATTAATCATCACGGTTGATAATGGAGTGGCAGGTCATGAAGCAATTGAATTTGCTCAAGAAAAGAAGGTCGACGTTATTGTAACTGACCATCACGAGTTACAGGAAACGCTGCCAGCTGCATATGCCATCATACATCCTCGTCACCCTCAGGGAAGTTATCCTTTTGGAGATTTATCTGGAGCAGGTGTCGCATTTAAAGTAGCAACAGCCATCCTTGGTGAAATACCAATAGAAATGTTAGATTTAGCAGCTATTGGTACGGTTGCTGATATGGTCTCTCTCTTAGATGAAAATCGAACAATTGTTATTGGAGGAATCCATCAGTTAGAAGTTACTCAGCGGCCCGGACTACAGCTTCTATTAAACCAACAATTACAGTCAAAAGATGATATATCTGCCGAAACGATTGGTTTTATTATTGGTCCTCGACTCAATGCTGTGGGACGGTTGGGAGATCCTCGACCGGGATTCGATTGGTTGGCAGCTTTTACCGAGCAAGAGGCTAGTCAGTGGCTTGAGTTTATTGAACAGGAAAATTATAAAAGACAGCAATTAGTCACTCAAATTTATCAAGAAGTTACATCAAAATTAGATGTTTTAAAGGAGTTGCCTCGAATTATTTGCCAGACTTCTCCAAATTGGCATCCCGGAGTTTTAGGAATTGTAGCTAGTCGCATTTGTGATAAATACCAGCGCCCATGCCTACTTTTCAACTTTGACAAGAAAAATCATCAGTATAAAGGTTCAGCTAGATCAAAAGAAAACTTTAATCTTTTCAAAAATCTTAGTCAGCTAAAAGGACTATTAAAGCATTTTGGTGGTCATAGCCAAGCGGCTGGTATGACAATTGAAGAAGATAATTGGCAAAAATTTCAGACTGAATTAAGCCAGTTAGCTGATAAACACAAAGATCAAATTTTAGCCAAAACTTCCTTGTCGGTTGATGCTAGACTAAGTTTGACAGATATTAATTTAAAATTAATCGAAGAGATTCAAAAATTAGGACCTTTCGGTATGCATAATCCTAAGCCTATTGTTTTATTTAAGGACTTAAAGATGATTGAAAAAAGAGTAATTGGAGCGAATAAACAACATGTTAAAATGAAATTTAATCAATCAGGCACTGCAAACTCACTAGCTGCCATAGCGTTTAGTATGGCGGATGACTTTGAAGATTGTCAATTGGGTATTCAGTTGGATATGGTTGGAGAACTGTCAATTAACGAATGGAAACAACAAAAAGAATGTCAATTAATTGTCAAAGATTTTAAATTGGAAGGGCAATTGTGGATTGATTACCGAGGGAAAACACATTTTGATAAATTAAAACAGCTGTCTGAGGTGGTTTATTGTTTTCAAGATAAAAAAAATGCGGCACTCTTTTCTGAACAGTTGAAAAACGACTATCAATTGATTAATTATGAAGCATTACCCATTAATTTTAAATATGAAAATCTAGTGTTGATTGAGCCCCCCCAAAATCTTAATAAACTAAAAAAACTTTTAAAGAGTCACGGATGGGAAAAAATTTATTTAGCCAGTGTTGTTGTAGAATCCAGATATTTAGCAGGCTTGCCCCAGCGTCAAGACTTTGCAAAATTGTTCCAACTGCTTAAGCAAGAAGGTAGTCTTCAACTAAAAGATTTACAAGTTCTTTCTAGCTATTTATCAATTCCATTAATAAAAATAAAAACAATGATTGTGGTGTTTTTTGAGGCGGGTTTTGTTACAATAAAAGATGGACTTGTAATCATGAACCAGCTTAAGCAAGCCAACAAACTTGATTTAATGGAGTTGCCTGCCATGAGCAAGTATCAAGAAGCCATGGAAGCAGAAAAATTGTTGAATTTTCAAACACTTGATCAAGTGAAAAGCTGGATAAATAAGGAGACTTAAAATGGATTATACAAACTATATCGCTCGTGTTGATAATTACCCAGAAGAAGGTATTATTTTCCGTGATATCACACCTCTCATGGGCAATGGTCCCGCTTTTGAAGCAGCGACTCAAGAGATAGTAGACTATGCTAGAGAATTAAAGGTGGACATGGTCGTAGGGCCGGAAGCGCGTGGTTTTATTATTGGATGCCCAGTTGCTTATGCACTTGGAGTGGGCTTTGCCCCTGTCCGTAAAAAAGGTAAACTTCCTAGAGAAACAATTGAAGTAGACTATAGTTTAGAATACGGATCAAATGTCTTACAAATCCACAAAGATGCTATTCAACCGGGCCAAAGAGTCTTAATAACCGATGATTTATTAGCAACAGGTGGAACCATTCAAGCAACTATCCAATTAGTGGAAAATCTTGGAGGAATTGTCGCAGGGTGTGCTTTTCTTATTGAGTTAGATGACTTAAAAGGAAAAGAGAAGTTGGGAGATCACAAGTATTTCACACTAATGCACTATTAGAAATAAAAAGAGCCTAACCAGTTTTAATCTCTGGTTAGGCTAATCTTTAATTGAGTTGATTAGAAATAGCGATTAAGACTAACTACTTTGCCTAAAATTGAAACGTCGGGCAAGATAATATCGTCCATGGTATCATTTTCAGGGCGAAGTACGATATGATCTTTTTTCTTATAAAAAGTTTTACATGTTGCTTCATTATCTTCAGTCATAGCAACAACGACTTCACCATTATTGGCAGTTGCTTGTCTGCGGACGGTGATGATATCGCCATCCAAAATGCCAATATTAACCATGGATTCACCTTTAATGATCAGCATAAATAATTCGCTTGAATCATATTGAAGATCGGTAGGCTTAGGATAATATTCCATAGCTTCTTCTTCAGCAAGAATCGGAGCACCTGCGGCAACATAGCCGAGTAAAGGTACTTTATCGGATTTGATGCCCAATTTTTTAATTCCCAAGGCCGTTATTTCAATCGTCCTTGTTTTACTGGCAGATCTTTCAATCAGTCCACTTTCTTCTAATCGGTCAAGATGACCGTGGACAGTGGATGGAGAAGAAAGTCCAACACGCGCTCCAATTTCGCGAACAGTGGGTGGATAACCATTTTCATTGAGTAATTCATAAATAGATTGTAGCACATTTAATTGCTTGGTCGTTATCTTAATCATTTCACTCACTCTTTCTATAGGATAATTTAATTGTAGCAGAAGTAGAATTATAAATCAAACAAATGTTCGTAGCAAAGGAGGAACGCTATGCTTTCATCTTCAAAACTAGCAAGAATTAATGAGTTAGCTAAACTTCAAAAAACTAAAGGCCTTACGGATTCAGAAAAAGAAGAACAGAATCAATTAAGACAAGAGTACTTAAAAGTCTTCAGACAGCACATGGTAAGACAGGTTGAGGGAGTTAAAATTGTCGATTCAGATGGAAATGATTTAACACCTGAAAAAGTTAAAAGAATTCAAAAAGCTAAAGGAATGCATAATCGTAAAGATTAATAGGTTAGAGTATTTAATCGGTTAAATTTTTAAAAGGAGAGATGGTATGTCAACATTTTCATGGGTTTTAATTGTTATTTTAGCATTGGTAGCAGGAGCAGTGTTAGGTTTCTTTATTGCTCGGAAGTATATGATGAATTATTTTAAAGAAAATCCACCTATTGATGAGCGCATGATTACGACTATGATGGCGCAAATGGGGCAAAAGCCTTCCAAGAAAAAAGTTCAGCAAATCATGCAGTCTATGAAGATGCAATCGAAATAGCTTTGTTTGAAAATATGTTTTTTCTTTCACAATTTTTGTTACTGTTTTCTGTCCTTAAGGAGCAGAAAAGGCGCAGAAAATTAGGTTTTCTTTAATCAAGTATACAATAAATTATTTTTAAGATTAAAAACCTCCTCCCTAGAGCAGCTTAACGACAGCTTCAAGGGTAGGAGTTTTTTTATAAAGCGTAATAATTATTTCTTTTTAGCAGGAACATAGCTAAAGCTTGGGTCTAATTGATGATCCAAATTATCAAAAGCCTTGGCCAATTCCTGGTCTATTTTAGCTAGTTGATCTTTATTATAATCTAATTCAGGATTATATTTAATGGCAGGTCCAAAAGCTATTTTAGCTCCTTGTCTCTTAAAGAATGATTTAAAGTCTAAAGGTGGTTGAATAGCAATTGGGATGATGTCTTTTTTTGAAAGACGTTGAATGAAAGCAGTTCCACCTTTAATTTCAGTTGTGTACCGACTACCAGAAGGAAAGATACCTAAATTCAAATTTTTTTCAGTTAATTGTTTGACGGCTATTTTGATCGTTTTAGGACTAGGTTTTTCTCGATTAACTGGAAAAACATGTGCCTTTCGTAAAATGCTAGCTAACAAAGAATTATGAAAAATTGATTCTTTTGACATAAAAGAAATTTCAAGTGGATAAAGTGCAATGGCCAAGTATAATGGATCCCAAAAAGAGCGGTGAGTGGCTGCTAGAATAAAAGTTGATTGATTGGGATCGGGAATGTTTTCTTTACCAATTATATAGGATTTCCCATTAAAAAGACGAAAGAGACAGCGTAAAATGGCTACGGCAAACTGATAAAAAGTCATATTCAATTTCCTTTCAGTTACAATGTTTGTTATTATTTTACCAAGATTCAATCAAGATTCAAGTCAGCATATTCTTAAGGATTTATCAAGTTTTTTTATAGGAGGAATGAATGATGTTTAAAATATTGAATTTCACTATTTTATTGTTAGTTAGTCTTACTTTTACAAGAAACGTTATAGCTAATGGTAGCTTAGGAGGGGTCTATTTAATTGAGACATACCCTATCAAGGAAAATTTATTTATACAAGGATTTGAGCTTGATCAAGAGGCCCAACTCTTAATCGGCACAGGTTTATACGGAGAATCAGCTTGGGGTTATTTTAATTGGGAAAAAGGCTTGTTAGACCGCTCCATTGGATTAGATAACCAATACTTTGGAGAAGGGATTTCTTTGCGTGACAATGAACTTTGGCAGTTAACTTGGAAAGAGGGCAAAGTTTTCAAATGGGATGTAAAGACCAAAGAACTAGTCAACACTTATGAAATAAAAGGTGAAGGATGGGGATTAGCTTATAATGAGGAAAAAGATCTGTTCTACTTGTCTGATGGGTCATCAACTATCTATACTTATAATCCTGACAACTTTAAATTAGTTGATCAAGTGGAAGTGAATTTAGAAGGAGAGCCATTAGATCAGTTAAATGAGTTGGAATATGCCAATGATGCAATTTACGCTAATATTTGGTATGATAATCGCATTGTTAAAATTGATCCCCAAAGTGGTCAAATACTTAAAACATATGATTTGACTCCTATGCTCGATCAGTTGGATCTTACAGCAGAACAAAGAGAAACAATGGATGTCTTAAATGGGATTGCTCATATTGAAGCGGATCAATTTTATTTAACTGGAAAAAATTATCCATTAATTTTTAAAGTGGAATTGAAATAATAGAAAGGAAGGTAAATAGTGGCTGCTATAACTTATGAATTAATCAAAGAAGAAAAACATACGGGAGCTCGATTAGGGATACTTCATACTCCACATGGCTCATTTGAAACCCCCATGTATATGCCGGTAGGAACATTAGCTACCGTCAAATCATTATCACCTGAAGAGTTAAAAGATATGGGAGCGGGTGTGATATTAAGTAATACCTATCATTTATGGTTAAGGCCTGGTGAAGAGATTATTGAGCAAGCAGGCGGGCTTCACAAGTTTATGAACTGGGATCAAGGGATTCTAACCGATTCAGGAGGGTTTCAAGTCTTTTCTCTGAGTGAGATTCGTGATATAGAAGAAGAAGGCGTTCATTTTCGTAATCATATTTCAGGAGAAAAATTATTCTTATCTCCTGAGAAAGCCATTCAAATTCAGAATGCTTTGGGATCAGATATTATCATGTCCTTTGATGAATGCCCAGACTATCATCAGCCTTATGATTACGTTAAAAAGTCGATTGCTAGAACTAGTCGTTGGGCAGAAAGAGGATTAAAAGCACATCAAAATCCTGAAAAACAAGCACTCTTTGGCATTTGCCAAGGGGCAGGTTATAAAGACTTGCGCTTACAACACGCTAAAGACATGATTGCTTTAGATTTCCCAGGCTATTCCATTGGCGGCTTATCAGTGGGCGAGACTAAAGAGGAAATGAATGAAGTCCTAGATTACTTAATGCCAGTTTTTCCTAAAAACAAACCACGCTATTTAATGGGGGTTGGTTCTCCTGATGCCTTAATTGATGGTTCCATTCGTGGTGTGGATATGTTTGATTGTGTCTTAGCTACTCGCATTGCTCGAAACGGTAGCTGCATGACTTCGCAAGGAAGATTAGTGGTGAAAAACGCTAAATATGCACGTGATTATAGCCCCATTGATCCTAAATGTGACTGTTATACCTGTCGTAATTATAGTCGCGCTTATATTCGCCATTTAATGAAGAGTCAAGAAACCTTTGGGTTACGTTTAACTTCGATACATAATACCCATTTCTTATTGCAATTGATGCGTGATGTTCGTCAAGCCATTCGAGAAGATAATTTATTAGAGTTTCGTCAAGCTTTTCGTGAAGAATATGGTTATAACAAACCAAATGCTCCAGAATTTTAATGGAGAAAGTCTTAAAAAACTGTTATAATATAAGAGATATTTAGAGGAGGAATTTTTAATGGGAAATAGTTATTTTGCTTTTTTACCAATGCTTATTATGTTCGCTTTATTTTACTTTATGTTGATTCGTCCCCAAAAAAAAGCGGCCGATGCAAAGCGCCAAATGATTGAGGCAATGCAAGCAGGTGATGGAGTAGTTACAATTGGGGGATTGCATGGAATAGTAGATGAAGTAAAACAGCAAGAAGGCCTTGTTGTAATTGACTGTGAAGGTATATATTTAACCTTTGAAATCAGTGCGGTAGCAAATGTTCTTAAGAGTGCGGGTACAAATGATGAAACCGTCTACTCTTCTGAAAATAAAACCACTGTTGAAGGGAAGTTAGAAACGGATGCTAATGTGTAAGTCTTAGCATCTTAAATGAATAATTGAAACATTTATTAGTAGGTAATTATTACTTATTAATAAATGTTTTTTCACTTATTCTATCTAGCTTTATAGTATTATTATTAGGATATGAAGCCTTTAGGAGGCTAAATATGAGATATGGCTTACTTACTTTCGATGATCCTAAACCGGATACAAGTCGCAAAATATTACATGTGGATATGGATGCCTTTTATGCTTCCATTGAAATTCGTGATAATCCGTCCTTAAGCAATCAACCTGTAGTTATTGCTAAACATCCAAAATTAACTAATGGACGGGGGATTGTGACCACTTGTAATTACATAGCGCGTCAATACGGTATTCATTCTGCAATGTCTTCTTTGGAAGCTTATAAGCGCTGTCCTCAAGCTGTTTTTATCAAAGGCAATATGGCTTATTACCGCTCGGTTTCGCAAGAAATTCGCAAAATTTTTTATCAATACACTGACCAAGTGGAGCCTCTATCCCTAGATGAAGCCTATTTGGATGTATCGAAAAATCATATAAAGGAAGAATCAGCTTTAAAAATCGCTCGTCTTATCCAGGCTCAAATTTATGAAGAAATTCATCTAAGTTGTTCAGTAGGAGTTTCTTATAATAAATTTATTGCTAAATTGGCTTCAGATTTTCATAAACCGAATGGTATTACCTTGGTTTCTCCGGATGAAGCCATACCTTTTCTTCATGCGCTCCCAATTAAAGATTTCTATGGGGTAGGCGCTAAGTCTTTAAGTATTTTTGAAAGCCATAACATTAAAACTGGCTCAGACCTAGCAAAGTTTTCACTCGAAGAATTAATTGCTAAATTTGGAAAAATGGGACACTCACTTTATTTTAAGGTTCGAGGTATTCACAATGTGCCTGTCAGTCAAAATCGGCAAAGAAAATCGATGGGAACTGAACAAACCTTTCAAACTTTCCTTTTAGATGAGGAGGTTATTAAGGAAAAAGTACGCCAACTAGTAGTGAAAATATCGCAAGATCTAAATGCTAAAGATTTATATTGTCAAACGCTCACTCTTAAGATACGTTACAGTAATTTTGAAACAGTGACCAGGCAAGACAGCTTTGCCTATCCAACTAATGATCGTTATCAATTAATGAATAAAGCTATAGAATTGTGGGAAGATCACGGTGAGGCAAATAGAGAGATTCGTTTATTAGGAATTTCAGTATCCAAGTTATTAGACCCTCAAAGTGAACCCTTACCCATTCAATTAGATATTTAATAGAAGGATATAAAATGGAAGGGTTTCTTCAACTGAACCCCATCTTTCAGTCGGGTATAGTCGGCATAGGAACATGTTTATGTACTGTATTTGCTGCATCTTTTGTTTTTTAGTAAAGAAAGTAGACAATAAATTACTAGCCATGATGCAGGGATTAGCAGGTGAAATTAAGGTGGCAGCTTCTTTCTGGTTACTTTTAGCTCCTGCTTTAGAATAACTTGCCAGTGTTGGTTTTAAAATTCCTGAACGGTTTCCAGCAGCAGTTGGCTTTTTAGTTGGTGGTGTCTTCTTACGCTTAATGGATCAGTTTGTTCCGCACTTGCATTATGCTGAAGACTATGATTTTCGTTCAAGTGGAAGAATTAATTCCAGAATCACAAACAGAAGGCAATACAGACTTAGCAACCATGAGTTTTATGGTAGGTTTTGTGATTAAAATGATTTTAGATGTGGCTTTAAGATATATTATTAATAAATAAGATTTTGAGGTGATTCTTTGGGAACTAAGCATGAACGCATTATCCAATACATTCAATCCTTGCCTATAGGAAACAAAATTTCTGTCAGAGGCATAGCTAAGCAATTGCAAGTGAGTGAGGGAACTGCTTATCGTGCTATCAAAGATGCTGAAGAAAAGGGACTTGTTTCGACTATTGAACGGGTAGGGACTATACGTATTGAACAGAAAAATCACTTATCAGTCGGCCATTTAACCTTTGGTGATATAATCCCTCTAATTGATGGCGAGGTCTTAGGGGGGGAAAAAGGACTGGATAAACCCCTGACCAAATTCATTATTGGAGCGATGACCTTGCAAGCTATGGAGCGATATTTTGAAAGTCAGACCCTGATTATTGTTGGTAATCGGTCTGAAGTTCACCGACACTCTCTAAAGAATGGTATCGCTGTATTAATAACAGGTGGCTTTAAAACAGACCACGATATTATAAGACTAGCAAACCAAGAAGAGCTACCCATTATAACGACTAGTTATGATACTTATACTGTTGCCTCATTAATCAATCAATCAATCAACGAGCAAATGATTAAGCAAGAAATTGTAACAGTTGAAGAAGTCTATACTCCTATTGAAAGAACGGTATCATTGGAGCCTTCAGATACTATTGAGAATTTTAAGAAGAAATCGAGTGAAACTGGTTTATCAAGATTCCCAGTGGTGACCAATAAGCGTTTAGTAGGAGTCGTAACTGCTAATGATTTAATGGGAAGA
Source organism: Facklamia sp. P9177 (assembly GCF_050409585.1). Lineage (NCBI taxonomy): Bacteria > Bacillati > Bacillota > Bacilli > Lactobacillales > Aerococcaceae > Facklamia > Facklamia sp. P9177. The sequence goes on along the minus strand of NZ_JBNUPE010000003.1, from coordinate 38,659 downwards.
GGTAACAGTGTTTCAATTGAACGGGCGATGAGTAAAAATGTCATTACTGTTAAGCCGCATATGAGTTTAGCATCTGTTTCATATAAGATGATTTGGGAAGATATTGAAATGATTCCCGTTGTTGCTGACAACTTGCAACTTTTGGGTGTCGTTTCTCGCCAAGATGTTATGAAGGCCTTACAAAATATTCAACAGCAACCACAAACAGCTAATACCTTCGAACACGATCTGTTAAAACACTTGGTTGAAGTTAACCGTAATGATTTTAAAAATCGTTATGATTATCAGTTTGAGGTCCAACCCCAGATGGTTAATACTTTGGGGACTTTATCCTATGGAGGGCTTTGCGAGTTGATTGCCCAAGTTGCAATTATCAAGGTAAAGGATTTAACAGGTCATAATAATATTCTTGAATCACTTAATCTTAATTATTTCACATTTATTCAATTAGGAAACTTGATTGAATTTCAAGTTGAAATTTCTAACTACAATCGACGTTCGGCAATTTCTCAAGTGAAAGTTTTTGTTGAAAATATTCTGGTCGCTCAAGCAACAGTTGGTTCACAAATGGTAAATAAAAGACAGAAGGAGTCTAACTAATGACAGTTAAGCAAAGCTTAATCGAAAAGTTAATAAGTCTAATTGATCAATATGATCGTATTATTATTCATCGACACATCAATCCAGATCCAGATGCGATTGGTTCACAATTAGGGCTGAAGGCCACAATCAAACATAATTTTCCAGATAAGACTGTCCTAGCTGCTGGCAAGATGGGCAAGGGAATTGAGTGGTTGGGCCGTATGGATAATGTTGACAGACAGGATTATGAAGATGCTTTGGTAATTATTTTAGATACACCAGTTTTTGAACGGATTGACGGAAATGATCACATTCAAAATAATACTTTAATCAAAATAGATCATCATCTGGTAGTTGAGCACTTTGCTGACTTGGAAATTGTTGAAATTCTAAGTTCTTCAACTGCAGAACTCATTACTAAAATGATCATGCATTCTCAAGGTCAATTGACCCTTTCACCACAAGCTGCTACATTCCTATATGCGGGCATTGTCGGTGATACAGGACGGTTCCTCCATTCAAATACCACTCAAGCAACCTTTGAGGCGGTAGCTTATTTGATGGCTCATCAAGCTGAAAATACTCAAATTAACCGCAAGATGAATGAGTTATCACTCAATGAATTGAATTTCCAATCATTTGCCATTGATCAAATTGAATTGTATGAAAAGGGAGTAGCAACAATGACCTTGAAACAAGCAGATTTAATTCAAAGAGGAATGACGGTTGATGGAACCAATGCGGTTACCAATTTACCAGGACGTTTAAAAGAAGTATTAACATGGGTTATTTTTATTGAAAAAGAAGACTCACATGGAGAGTATCGTGCACGTATTCGCTCAAAAGGCCCAAATATTCATCAAGTAGCGATCCAGTTTAATGGCGGTGGTCATGAAATGGCTTCGGGAGCCAATGTTTATGATGACGAAGAGAAAAAAGAGCTAATTGATCAAATGATTAAAGTTAATGCTCAGTTTTTAAAAGATCAAAACATTTAATAATCTAATCGATAAAAAGTTCTTTCCCTTTATCGTGGCATTGCACCCCATAAATGGGACAGAATAAAAAACACCTTTATTAGGCTGCTTGTTGACGTTTTAATTTGATTTTGAGTGGATCTATCTCGCTAAGTTCTTCTAATCCTTTGCCATAAGTCTATTGTTTACCTCCAGCTTGATTGAAGCGCTAGGTTTGACTTTAACGGTCCCAAGGCCAGCAAGTTTTTACTTGAGATGTGTTCTTAATGTTTCATTCATCTATTATTTGTTTATTAGTCCGGCCTTCATTTTTCATTTCAATACATTTCGATTTTGTTTCTGCAGAGTAAGCTAGGTGATTAACCCTAATCAAACACCTCCATTAAATTCATTTCACACGAATTCAACGGAGGTGTTTTTATGTTTGCCTCACTATTTGGGGGCAGTGCCTAGTACAGGTTAAAGTGAAAGGATCTTTATTTTGTTTTGTTATTCATTAAACCATGAGCGATTGTCCTTTTCGATCAGATAGTCACCTGCTTCTGGTCCGTTAGACTGGGCAGGGTAGAAAGCCAAATCGGGATCTTTTTCTTCTTGCCATAGAGCATGAATGGAATCGATAAATTGCCAAGCATACTTGACTTCTAGGTAGTGAGCGAAATTACTCAGGTCGCCGTTCATACAGTCAAAAAGTAATTTTTCGTAGTCACCTGGTATAACCTTGGTAAGTTCTCGTGGAAGATGATAGCATAAATTGAGCTCTTTAATTTCGTTACGATGGGTAGAATCAGACTGGGATAAGCACAAACGAATGCCAGCATGAGGAGCTAATTCAATTTGTAAATAGTTAGCTGGAACATTTTCAGCTTGCTTCTTATAGATTATTTTAATATCGGTCTGTTTATTATTAAGATGCTTACCTGAGCGCAAATAGATGGGGGTGTTTGCCCATTTATCTTGCTCAATGGCTATTTTTAAAGCCATATAGGTTTCGGTTGTCGAGTCACTGGCAACGTCTTTTTCTTGACGGTAAGCTACGTGACTTTGGTCTTCACTTTGTATGTATTGCCCACGTACCACATGTTTTTTTAAAACTTCTAAGTCAGCATAGTGTTTCAATTGTTTCAATCGATCAATTTTTTTCTGCCTTAAAGCCTCATTACTCCTATTAGCAGGTAGGTCCATAGTGATCAAGGTTAATAATTGCAGGGCATGATTTTGGATCATATCGCGACTGACCCCACTAGTTTCATAATAGGCTCCACGATCTTCGACTCCAATTTCTTCATCTAAAGTGATTTGAATGTGGTCGATATTGGCTGGATCCCATAGGAATTGGCTGAGAAAGTTGTTCATCCGAATGGGTAGAATTTGATTGACAATACTCTTACCTAGATAATGATCAATTCGATAAATTTGATTTTCATCAAAGGACTGAGTTAACTGAGTCTGTAATTCTTCAGCTGTTTTTTCATCATATCCAAAAGGTTTTTCAATAATTAGTCGATTATATCCCTGGTCAGTGAGTAAGCCTTGATTTTTTAATTGACTGGTAATAACTGGGAATAACTTAGGAGATAAAGAAATATAAAAAATCTGATTTCCTTGAGTTTGATATTTTTCTGAGAGAGAAAGAGATAGCTTTTTAAGTTGGTTATACTGTCGACTTTCCTTTACATCATTAGCTTGATAATAAAAATGCGAGAGAAAATCTTCAATGTTCTCATTCGCTTGTTTAGCTTGTGAAAGACTTTCTTTAACCACTTGACGAAAGAATTCATCGTCCCATGCTCGTCTAGCGGTCCCAATTATTGCAAAATGGTCAGCTAAAAAGCCTTTATTATATAATTGATAAAGGGCAGGGTATAATTTACGGTGGGCTAAGTCACCACTAGCCCCAAAAATAGTCATAATTAAGCGATATTCTTTCATCTTTATGATGCCTCCATTTTTACATAGTTTTTATTATATCAAATTAGATCTTGGATTCAAGATTAAGAATCCGTCATATTTTATCAGATAGCTTTATGGTATACTTTTTTACGAATGACGTTATTATAAGCAAAAGAATATATAGAGGAGAAATATATGAATTTTAATGAATTAAATATAAAAGCATTTATTAAGCAAGGACTGGATAGAATATCATTTAAAAAGTTGACCCCGGTGCAAGAAGAAGTGATCCCTCTTGCCTTAAAAGGCGAGAGCCTTATTGTAAAGTCTCAAACTGGGTCAGGAAAAACACATGCCTTTCTTATTCCGTTATTGGAGCAATTAGATCCTAGCGATCAAAAAGTTCAAGCAGTTATTACAGCTCCTAGTCGTGAATTAGCCAATCAAATTTATGAATTTGCGACGGAATTAGTAGGTGATCAAAGTGAGAGTATCAGAATTTCACGTTTTATAGGTGGAACGGATAAGGAAAGACAGATAGATAAATTAGCCAACCAACAACCGCATCTAGTAATTGGAACGCCAGGGCGAATTTTTGATCTGATGCAAGCCAATGCTTTATGGGTACAAACAGCTAAGACGATGGTTGTGGACGAAGCGGATATGACTTTTGATTTGGGTTTTTTATCAATTGTCGATGAAATTGCTTCTAGAATGGCAGAGAATCTGCAAATGATGGTTTTTTCTGCTACGATTCCTCAGCAGGTAGCAGTGTTCTTAAATAAATACATGACCGGACCCAAAGAGATTACGATTAAACCGAAGCAAGTGCTAACTGACCAAGTGGAAAATTACTTAATTGATATCAAAGGGATCAAACGAGAGGAAATGGTCTATAATCTATTAACAATGGGTCAGCCCTATTTAGCAATTGTTTTTTGTAATACTAGAAATTATGCCGATGACTTAAGTGAATTTTTAAAAAGCAAGGGCTTAAAGATAGCCACCATTCATGGTGGCATGCAACCAAGAGAAAGAAATCGTTTAATGAAACAAATTCGAAATCTAGAGTTTCAATATGTGGTGGCTTCTGATCTTGCGGCCAGAGGAATTGATATTCCAGGTATTTCGCACGTTATTAATACCGAATTGCCAAAGGACTTAGAATTCTTTGTCCATCGTGTCGGTCGAACAGCGCGAAATGACTTAACCGGCACAGCCTATACCTTTATGGGGCCTGACGATGAAGCGGCTATTGAGAGCTTAGAAGCCAAGGGTATTAAATTTACTGAAGTCAAATATAGTAAGGGTGAGTTAAAAGAAGTTGATCATCGGAGTCGACGCTCCGTTCGCAAAAATACACAAGAAAAAACACAAGATCCTAAGGTAAAACAATTAATTAATCGCGCTAAGAAGACTAAAGTCAAGCCGGGCTATAAAAATAAACTGAAGCAAGAAATAAAAGAGCATAAACGCTCAGTTGGCCGACGTAAAAATAAATTGAGAGCTAGACAAGAACGAAAAAATAAGACAAATTAAGGGACTCCTGAATTAGGAGTCCTTTTTGTCTTCATCTGTTTTAATATCTTCTTCTTTGATAATGTTGATATCCATATGAGATAACAATTGATGCATGAAGAGAGTATGTTGTTTAAAAGTATGGTAGATAATAAAGAGTGTTAGGCCCACAAAGAGATAGAAAGGAACATAAAAGCCTGACCATAATAATTGAATGATTTCTATCATTAAGATTGGCACAAAAGAACAAACCATAACTAACTTCATTCGCACCATAAAAGGTAAAGGAAAGTTTAAACGCATGTTCAAGATACCGGTTAATAAAGAGGTAATAACTAGAAAATAAAAGTGAGCGAAGACCGCGGCTATCCAAGTCATTATTATAGTAAAGAAGAGTTGAGTTAAACTAAATTGACTAGCATAAGTCAAAACGGCCGCTAGATTTTCTTTATTAGTGACCATATCATGATTAAAGGCAAAAACCTGACCATTTTCGGGTGTATAGACCAGTATTTGGTTTTTAACTAGTAACAAGTTGAAGGTGCTCGTCAATTGAGGGTCTCTATTATCTACTGACTTTAAAATTAAACCTTCTCCTTCAGAAAGATTGGTCAACTGATCGTCTATAATTAATTGAAATTGTCGTGATTCATAATATAGAGCTTTCTCGCCTTCATTAAGCTGGAGTTCACCCGCATTAATGTGGAAATCAGGTAGATAATTAATGCTTTCATTAATATCTGTTTGAATGGATCGCAGTGTTGGAAAAAGGGCTTTTCCAAAATTCAAAGCCATTAAAATGGTGATAATTAAAGGAAGGACTAATACTTGCTTCCATTTGACATTGAGGCTCTCGATATAAAAGCGTGGATTATTCAAGCCATTTTTAAGGATAAAAAATAATTTTTTCAAATAAAACATCCTTTATTCTATAATTTAATAGAGCTATCTTATCCAACTATTCAGCATTATGCAAGTTGGACGCCTATATTTATTATAACATGAATTATTTATTTTTATGGCGAAATTTGTTTTGATCTACTATTAATAAAGCAATAGCTAGAAAGCTAACCAAGCCACCATAATAGATAGAGTCGGGGAAATAAGTCATCTTAATTGTATGTTTACCTTTGGTCATTGGAATAGCCATTAAAGTATCATTTAAAACTGGAAGGGCTTCTACAGACTGATTGTCCACTTTAACATGCCAATAAGGATCATAAGGCAATGTCATCAGCAAATATCCTTCTTCTTGCTCAATATTAATTTGGCCTTCCAAAGTATTTTCTTCAAAAGAAGTAATTTTTAGAGACTTGTTTTTTCTTTTTGTGATTAACTGCTGATAGTTTTTAAGGTTGAATTCATAGAGATTTATAAGGTTGGCTTTAAAAGTGTTTTTCTTTAACTTAACTCTAAGTGAATGTTCTTTACCTGATTTTTTAAAAGCCGCATCCATAATTTGGCGGCTGTTAGTAGGCGAATAAAACTCATAAGGCTTACTATCTAGTATAAGTTCAACTCTGTTGTTAGAAAAATGATTGGGAAAAGTAAAATAAAAGGGATTGTTTGATTCAGTATCAAAGGATAGGGCAAAAGAAGCATCCCTTTTGGGATTTTCTTTTTTATAGGTATAGAAGTCCCCATCTCCTTTATTGGTCACATTCAGATTTAGATAATCAATTTTTTTGAATTTTTTTTGTTCAAAGAATTGTAGCTTTTCACCGTCAAAGTTCAGCAAGTCTAATAAGATTTCTTGATTTTCAATGGGCTTATATTTTTTAAACTTAGCTTTTATAACCACAGGAGATACTTCCATTCCTAGTCCCAAAACATTCGGATTTTTATAGTAGACATAGCGCTTTTCTTTTTTGAGTTTTTGATGCGCTCGAATATCAAAATCGCTGACTTCTCGATATAAAGCGTAACTTTCAACCGTGGCATACATATTTGTATTGGAGGTGATATCGATGAGGTAGCGAATATTCAAAAAATCATCGGTAAACAGGGTCCCACTGGTGTAATAAATGGAATTACTAGTGTGTGGAATTCCCAAATAACCATACAGTTGGCTAGTAGAAGCCTCTAAGGTTGATCCAAAATGATTGACGCTAGGATAATTAGCGAAAAAGGATTCATTTTTTGTTCGATTAAAGGTCTTATGGATGCGATAGAATTCATTTTCTTTAGGTTGAACAGGGGCAACCATCTCATCCAATAAGGCAATATAATCTTTAAATCGAGAAGGTTGCACATAATGATTATTAGATGACAAAATGAAGTAACCGTTTAGAGTCATATCTCCACATGTTAGAAGGAGTATTAGGAAAAGCAAACCCTTATTGGGCTTGCGATTAAGATAGAAAATAAAACTAATTAAGAGCATGAAGATGAGGCTATAAAAGATTTTTGCATCACTTAAAAAGCTATAATTATCATTCAAAAAATAAAATAAACAAAAGACTGTTAAAGAAAAAACTATGGTGAGTATTTGATAGAGTCTGATCTTATGAACGTATTTATAAGAGCGAATCGCTAAAATTAATAAAAAGAATGAAACTAAGAATGAAAAACGAGAAGGATACCAAATCGGAAATTGACCAAGGTGCCATGCCTTATCTAAATTAGTGAAAGTAAAGGAGGCAAAGTAAAAGACTAATAACATAAAGCTGATTAGTTTTTCTTTCATTCTTATCTTAGCTGAGAGAAAGTATAAGATAAGAAGAACTACCACAGTCATGCCCACATAAAAATTGGCTGAACCGTTGGATAACTGATTAAAATTAAAAGCACCGATAAAGTTTTTGGCCAGTAAATCCATCAAGGAGTGTTCACTTGAACAATCAAAAATAAAATCGAAGGATCCTTTCTTATGAGCATTTTTGCTGCTCAGAGTTGAAATAAAAGTAGGGAGTAAAAAGAGTCCTGACAATCCGGTTGAAAGCAGTGAATATTTTATAAAAGAAAAGTATTGCGAAAAAACTTTTTTGATTGAAAGGTGTTTCTCATCTTCGAAAATGACAAAAAGACTATAACCCATTAAAAAGATCGAAATCATATAAGCTATGTAATAATGACTGATCATTGCAATCGCTAAACTAAAAACATAAAGAAGCGGTTTGTTCTCTTTGAGTAGATAATCTAGACCTAGTGCAATTAGTGGTAACCAGAATAATCCATCTAACCACATGATATTCAGTTGGTAGGCCATGGTATAAGACATGAAGGTATAGGCTTGACTAAAAGCTATATTCATGACTGGCTGGATGGTGTATTTTTTTTCAACAAAATAATAAAAACTGGCCGAAATGGCTAGCAGTTTTATGAGGGTTAAAAATAGAATGGCGAAATCTAAATTTTCAGTTTTAAAAAATAGTAAAATCAGATTAAAGGGACTCATTAAATAATACGCCCATAAGCCAATCATCTCACCACCAATTCCTTTTTCAAAAGAATAAAGGAAGAGTCTAGGATTTTCTGTGAGTGCTCGTTGATACAAACTGAAAAAATCGATGTATTGCTGGCTTAAATCAACGGTGAGCAGGGTACGTTCTTGTTGATCTCCTATGGGAATAAATTTCATCAAATAGGCTAACATACTTGCTATTAAGAAGCTAATAAATATATTCACTAAAATAAAATATTTTCTACTTTTAATTTTCACGAAAAAACTCCTTTTTCTTGAAACATTGCTTATCTATCTTAGCAAAAAATAGTGATAAAATCACAAAATAATAAATGTTAATTTATGACTTAACGGATAAAGTTTCAACTTGAGGTATAGTTTGCTATAATAACTTAGACTTTAGAAATAGATTACAGAAAGTATGATGAAGATGCCTAAAAAATTAAATAAAAATAAAAAAAAGAAGCGTTCACATATACCTAGGCGATTAAATCTTTTATTTTTTACAGCCTTTTTAGCTTTTACAGCCCTTTTTATTCGTCTGGGCTATTTGCAACTATATAAAGGAGAAAGTCTTACTAAAATGGTTCAACGAACCGAATCAACCATTTCAACGGGGGCTGTGCCTCGTGGAATGATCTATGATAGCCAAGGTGATGTGATTGTCGGTAATCAACCGGAACGAGCTATTCTCTTTACCAGAGATCGTGCCTCGAGGGTAGATAATGGAGATCTTATTAAAATTGCTACTCAGTTAGCCTCTTTAATTGAATTACCAACTCAAGGAGTTACCGAAAGAGATAAGAAAGATTATTTTATCGTAAATAATATCGACGAAATTCGTAAACGTTTAAATGATGAGGAACTGCTTTTATCAGGCAGTCAGGCTTATGAAGCTCAATTATCAAAAGTTGAAGACGAAGATTTAGAATTTTCGGAAGCCGAATTAAAAATTATTGCCATCTATAAACGTATGGCAGCTGCTTACGAGTTATCGACCGTTACGATAAAAAATAAAAATGTTACCCAAGAAGAAATAGCTAGGGTGAGTGAAAACTTAAGAAACTTACCCGGCATTCAAATTGGGACTGATTGGCAAAGAGTTTATCCTAAAAAGGATATGCTTCGTTCTATCCTAGGACAAGTTTCGACTGAAGAGCGCGGTATTCCAAGAGAAGACGCTAAGGAATTATTGCTTAAAGGTTATGCTATGAATGATCGAATCGGAATTTCTTATTTAGAAAAGCAATATGAATCGATATTAAAAGGCTCTAAATCAGTTTTTAATATTGTGACAGATGCTAAAGATGATATTCTAAAAAATGATAAAGTCTACGAAGGTTCAAAAGGAAACAATCTGGTATTAACTATCAATACAGATTTTCAAGCTAAGTTAGATGAGATTGTTGAAAGCAGTTTAGTTAATATGGGAGCCGAACAGGGATTAAATGATCGAGTTTATGTGGTAGCCTTAAATCCAAAAAATGGTGAAGTATTAGGCATTTCCGGTAAGAGATATGCTTATGATAAAAAAAATGATACCTATAATCGTGAGCAAATTGTTGATGACGCTTTAGGAGCCATTAACACATCCTACGGTATGGGGTCTAGTGTCAAGCCTGCCATGATCTCAATGGGTTATAAAGAAGGCGTTATTTCTTTAACAGATAATGTAATTGTTGATGAACCATTAAAATTCCAAGCTTCTCAAGAGAAAACATCCCTATTCAATCGAACAGGGCAAATTCCTATTGATGATATGATTGCATTGCAACGTTCTTCAAATATTTACATGATTAAGTTAGCCATGCGTATCGGTGGGCAATACAATTATGAAGAAGAGGGACGATTGAATATTAATCCTCGGACCATCGATATTTTGAGAAGGAACTTTGCTGAATTTGGCTTGGGAACTAAGACTGGTATCGACCTCCCCAATGAATCAACGGGATATACACCTGCTAGTAATATGTTAGTTTCAGCACTTGATTTATCGTATGGTCAATTCGACTTATACACACCGTTACAGATGGCTCAATATGTCTCTACAATAGCTAATAACGGCAAACGTTATTCACCTAGATTGGTTAAAGAAGTTCGCGGAACTGATAAAAACGGTCAATTAGGTGGGATTGTTACCACTATTCCACCAAAGTTAATGAATGTCATTCAAAATGAACCTGCCCAAATGCAAAGAATTCAAGAAGGAATGCGAATGGTTTCCCATACCCAAGAAGGAACTGCTTCATTTTATTTGCAGGATTATCCTTTTCAAGTAGGGTCGAAAACGGGAACGACAGAAGCCTTCTATGCAGGACCTATTCAATATGCAAAAAATGATCCTGTTATAAATGGTACTTACATTGGTTATGCACCCTTTGATGATCCTGAGATAGCTATTAGCGTGATTGTCCCTTACCTTAACCAGTCTTCATACGGTGGTGAAGCCACTCGAATAGCACGGGACGTGTATAATGCTTACTTTGAATTGAAATCAGCCACTAGAGAGACTATTATTGATTATAAGAATAAGAAAAATTTAACTTCGCCTTAATTAGGGTTAAATTTTCAGAAAGATTTATTTAAATCTTCACAAAGGTTTGCTAAACTGAGAAAAAATAGATGAGGTGAAATAATGGATATTTGGATTTTAGTACTGGCTCTATTGGTGCTGGCAATTATTGTCTTGGTGATGTCTTTGTTTACCAAAGACTCTACAGGTAATGCAAGCTTAAATAAAAAGCTTGAAGATCACGCAGAAAAAATCAGACAGTTACAACATTCGATTAATCAACTCAAGGTGGAAGATACTTCCATTGAAAGTGTTGAGGAAGAATTTATGCAGCCTTTAACAGCTCAAGATGTTTATTTTGCACCCAAAGAAGATGCTGAAGAATTTGAAGCAATTGAAGCAGTTGAAGAGCATGAAGCTCTTGAAGTTGCAGAAGAAGTGGTTCAACCGCGTGTCAATTATGATGTCAATGATCGCAATCGCGAAGACATCATTCGTTACTATTCACAAGGTTATACCTTAAAAGAAATTGAAGATGAGGTTGATGAAGAGCTCGTAACCATTCAATACGTGATCGATGAATATATTGAAAACCGCTAGTTAGGAGGTTTAATATGAAAAAAGAAAAATTAAGATCATTAGGGGTGGGGCTTCTAATTGCCAGTTTACTAACGGCTGTTTATGCTACCTTTGTTCAAGGGTATGTGCCAATCGAGGGAGTGACCTTACCTAGCTTACTTGATGGGCAAGAAACCAGGCAATTAAAAGACAAGGTTAAAGAAAGTGAAGCCAGTTTAGAAAAACTAACAGGCGATAATGAAAACTTAAAAAAACAATTAGAAAAAGTGACCACCGATAACGAATCCTTAACAGAAAAGGTTGCTAAACAAAGAGAATCAATTGATTATTTAGAGTCACTGAGAGATGAGAGTGATAATACTGAAGAACAAGATGAATCCATAGATTCTAATGATGAAACTGCAAGTGAAGATAATAACCAAGCTTCTGCTGAAGGAGCCTTTGTAATTCGTCAAGGAGAGAATGCTAGTCAGATTTCTCAGCGATTAGAAACAGAAGGATATATTACCTCCGCTCAAGAGTTTCAAAACCTTATCGAACAATGGCAATTATCTTCATTAATTCAAACAGGCGAATATCAATTGAACTCTGATATGACCATTCATGAAATTGCTAGCCAGTTAACTCATGGAGCTTATTATTATCAATAAAAAACCATAGCTAAATTTTAGAAACAATGGTATAATTTTATAGTGCTGTTCTTGGAAGAGTAAATATTTTTTAGTTTGGAGGGAAAATCATGCGCGTAAACATCAATTTAGAATGTACTGAATGCGGTGAACGTAATTACTTAACTAATAAAAACAAACGTAACAATCCTGATCGTCTGGAAGTTAAAAAGTACTGCCCAAGAGATCGTAAGGTAACATTACACCGTGAAGTTAAAAAATAATTTTTATGAAAGTCTGGGCCATTAATGACCTAGACTTTTTATTTTTAACTGAATTAGGCTCAATAGGAAAAAATAGCTACTTAGTGTATAATGGACTTCAAATTATTAAAGGAGTTTCAAATATGAAAAAGAGACGTATTTTAGCCTTACCCTTCGTTACTTATTCCTTAGTAGCGATCAACTTAATGGTCTTCATTTATATGTTAATAAGATTTCAAACAACAACATCCTTAGAGGCTTTAATAAAAACGGGAGCGAAGTCCAATGAATTAATTCTTTATGGTGGAGAATGGTGGCGATTAATTACACCAAGCTTTATACATATTGGTTTTGAACACTTGCTTTTTAATAACCTTTCTCTTTATTTTATAGGGCAAGACTTAGAAAAAATTCTTGGACACGGACGCTTTTTAATAATTTATTTACTTGCTAGTTTTGGGGGCAATGTATTTTCTTTTGCCTTTAATGACAATGTTTCAGCAGGTGCTTCGACAGGTATTTTCGGCTTGTTTCTAGCTTATATTGTCTTAGCGAAAATGTATCCCAATATGATTGTTTTAAGGCAAAGAGCCATTAATTTTTCACTGTTAATTATTTTGAATGTCATTACTGGTTTTTCTTCTCAAGGGATTGATCAGTGGGGACATTTTGGTGGAGCGGTATACGGTGGTATGACGACCTTAGTCTTAGGTCTAGGTCACCGATTGCATGCCAGTGTTGATAAGAAGATAAGATCAAGGGTTTTTTGGGGAATATTTATTTTGACTGCTCTCTTAATTATGGGTAAAATTTTTAACTATCGCTAGGAGGCTGTATATGAAAAAGATTATCGGCATCGATTTGGGTGGAACGAGTGTTAAAATGGCCATTATTTCACAAAAAGGTCAAATTATTGAAAAATGGTCAATACCAACCATGACTCAAAATAAAGGTCAAAAAATTGTTCCTTCGATTATCGAATCTATTCAAAACAAATTAGAAGAAAGACAAGAAGTAGCAGAAGATTACCTAGGCATTGGAATGGGTAGTCCGGGCACTATTTTAGAAGATGGTTCAGTTAAGGGAGCCTATAATTTAAATTGGGTACACCCTCATCCCGTTAAAAGCCAATTTGAAAGAGCAATCAACCTTCCCTTTATGATCATTAATGATGCTAATTCAGCTGCTCTTGGTGAACTCTGGCAAGGAGCAGGCAAGGGTTGCAGTGATTTAGCAATGTTAACTTTAGGAACAGGAGTTGGAGGAGGAATTATCTGCCAAAATCGTTTGATTAAAGGAGCTTCGGGTTCAGCGGGAGAAATTGGCCATATAACAGTGGACTTTACCGATCGTTTTCCTTGTTCATGTGGTAAAAAGGGATGCTTAGAAGCGATTGCTTCAGCCAAAGGTCTCAATAACTTGGGTCAACTTCTTGCTAAAGATTATCAAGGCCAATCTTCTTTGTACCAAATGTTCCAAGCTAGCCAAGTGGTTGAAGCTGAGGATTTAATGGTAGCAGTAAAAGCTAATGATGACTTTGCTCTGGAAATTTTTGAAAACTTTTCAAAATACATAGGCTTAGCTTGTTCATACTTAGCAAACATTCTCAATCCGCAACAGATTGTTATCGGAGGGGGTATCTCCAAGGCTGGAGACTCCCTTAAGGAATCCATTGAAAAACAATATCAAAAATTTGTTTTTCAACCTATCAAAGATCAAACACAAATAAGCTTAGCTGAATTAGGCAATGACGCCGGAATTTTAGGAGCAGCTTATTTAATTTTAGTAAAAGAAAGTAGGAAATAATGATGAGTATATTTGAACTGTTTTTGTGGATAATTGTAACTGTTCTTTTAGTTTATGGTATTTTCTGGGTAAGCCTTTGGATAATGCGCAAGCGATCAGCCCAATTGGTCGCTAGTGGAGAATTAAATGAAATTATTCGCAAAGTCCAAGTGGTTGATGTTCGTGAAGCAGGAGAATTTGATGCACGTCATATTTTAGGAGCTAGAAGTATTCCAATGTCGCAATTTAAAATGCGTTTTAGTGAAATTCGAAAAGATATTCCTGTTTATTTAGTGGATGATAATTATTTTTTAAGTTCAAGAGCTGCTAATATATTAAGAAAGAATGGATATGACCAAGTCTTTATTCTAAAGGGTGGAATGGAAAAATGGTTTGGGAAAACCAAATCGAATCAATAAAAAATGAAGTGGCAGAATCCACTTCATTCCTATTATCCTTTATAATGAAAAAAAGAAATTACGAGACTAAAAATGACACCAGCTAACATGGTAATCACCATAATAATCGAAAAGATTTTTATACGTCGATCGTATTTACTTTTCTTTTTTTTGTTGGCTTTCATTGGCTGGAACCTCCTATCCATTGATAAAAATAGTGTAACGCAAACGCCTATAAAATGCAATTTGTCTTTATTAAGTTAACTTTAATTCAAGTTAAAAGTTTGTTAGAATGAGATAATCATGAAAGTGAAGGAGATAATTAGATGACATTAGCTCAAATTGGTGTAGTTGGAATGGCTGTAATGGGAAAGAATTTAGCGTTAAATATTGAAAGTAGAGGTTATCGTGTAGCAATTTATAATCGCTCACAGTCTAAAACAGAAGCAGCCATAAACGAAAATAAAGATAAAAATTTAGTAGCTAGCTATGACTTGGAATCCTTTGTTCAATCAATTGAAAAGCCTCGTCGTATCTTGTTAATGGTAAAAGCAGGTCAAGCGACTGATTCTACAATCCAATCACTTTTACCTCTTTTAGACCAAGGAGATATTTTAATCGATGGAGGGAATACCTTCTTTAAAGATACTATGAGAAGAGCAGAAACTTTAGCTGACTCTGGCATACATTTTATTGGGATGGGAGTTTCTGGTGGGGAAGAAGGTGCCTTACATGGTCCTGCCTTAATGCCTGGTGGACCAAAAGAAGCCTATGAATTAGTTGAGCCTATCTTAAAAGAAATTGCGGCAAAAGCACCAGCTGATCAAGAACCCTGTGTAGCTTATATGGGAGCAAATGGTGCCGGTCATTATGTTAAAATGGTTCATAATGGTATTGAGTATGGTGATATGCAATTAATTGCCGAATCCTATGCAATCATGGATAAATTATTAGGAATGTCTGCAGATGAGATTGCTCAAGTCTTTGAGGAATGGAACCAAGGAGAATTAAATTCCTATCTAATCGAGATCACCGCCAAGATTCTTAAGGAAAAAGACCCTGAAAGCAAGCGACCAATGGTTGAAATGATTATTGATAAAGCTGGTAATAAAGGGACTGGAAAATGGACCTCGCAATCAGCTTTAGACTTAGGCGTTCCCTTACCTACAATTACAGAATCGGTTTATGCGCGCTTTATCTCTGCTTTAAAAGAAGAACGTGTTAAGGCTTCTCAAATTATTCAAGGACCTTCGCATGATACTTCTAGCTTCCAAAAGGATCGTAAACAGTGGATAGAGAAAATTCGTCAGGCACTTTATTTTTCAAAAATTATGTCCTATGCTCAAGGGTTTGCAGAATATCGCAGCGCTTCCGAAGAATATCAATGGGATTTAAATTATAGCCAAATTGCCCGTGTCTTCCGTGCAGGGTGTATTATTCGTGCGCGCTTTTTGCAAGATATTTCTGATGCTTTTGATCGTAATAGAGAATTAGATAACCTTTTATTAGATAATTTCTTCACTCAAATCACTAATCAGTATCAATCAAGTGTTCGCGAAATTGTTTCTTTATCAGTTCAAGCGGGTGTTGCTGTTCCTGGATTTTCAAGCGCAATTGCTTATTATGACTCGTATCGTAGTGAAGTACTTCCAGCTAATTTAATTCAAGCACAGCGTGATTATTTCGGAGCGCATACTTATGAACGTGTGGATAAAGTTGGCAGCTACCATTTCATTTGGGATGAATCGCGTGAAGAAAGAGTAGACCAATAGTCTAAGACCTTAATAAACGTTAATTGGTTAGTAAGTTAAGTCTATAGGAGGAAGTTCGCATGGTAAAAAATGTAAATCAACGTGTCTTAATTGTTGAAGATGAGAAGAACTTAGCTCGCTTTGTTGAGCTTGAGCTTCAACATGAAGGCTATGAAACAGCTATCTGTTATGATGGGCGCAGTGGTTTGGAAAAGGCCTTAGAAGAAAAGTGGGATGTTATTTTACTTGACCTAATGTTACCTGAATTAAATGGGTTGGAAGTTGTACGCCGTATTCGTCCAGTTAAAGATGTACCTATTATTATTATGACGGCTAGAGATTCTGTCATTGATCGTGTTTCAGGTCTTGACCAAGGAGCAGACGACTACATCGTTAAACCATTTGCCATTGAAGAATTATTAGCCAGACTCAGAGCACTTTTCCGTCGAATCGAGACTGAAGATGAATCAAGAACTCAAAATCAACCTTATCTAAAATTTAGGGACTTAGTGGTTGAAAAATCAAGCCGTATGGTGAAAAGACAAGGTGAGTTAATTGATTTAACTAAAAGAGAATACGAATTATTAGTCTTTTTAATGGAAAATATCAATATGGTTATGCCACGAGATGTCTTATTAGAACAAGTATGGGGCTATAAATCCGAGGTTGAAACTAATGTGGTGGATGTTTATATCCGTTATTTGAGAAATAAAATCGATATTCCAGGAGAAGAATCTTATATTCAAACGGTTCGTGGTACAGGCTATGTCATCAGAAACTAAATCATCTTCTGTCTTTACTTTTAAGAAAGACCAACCCCTTTCGCTTAAATGGAAATGGGGTATTTTCTTATCCTTAGCAATGATTATGCTGTCATTTATTTCACTTTTAATCTATCGCCAGTTAACGATTCAAATGTACGATGAACAATCAAAGGAAAGTCATCAGATGCAATTTGAATTTTTAATTAAGGGGCTATCCGACCAAGATCAGCCTTTCCAAGCTCAACAATTCCTTGACCAAAATGAACAAGATAGTGAGACAAAAGTTAAGTTTTTAATAGATCACTATTCTAACGACCAAACTATCATTCGCCTATATAGTCCCGAACAAAAGTTATTAAATGAAAGTCAGCATTTTCAATATCCTATTGGATCATCTAGTAAAGAGCTTGAAAGGCAAAATATAAAAGGAAAGAATTATCTAATCGGCTCTAGTCGGATTTCGAGTCGTATTAATCAAGAATTATTAGGCATTGTTCAATATATTGTTCTACCTGAGGCAAAAGTAGCGTATGTTCAAAAGTTAAATTATTTTTTGATTCGTTGTTTTCTAATAACGACTTTGATTTCAATATTATGTGGCTTTTTAATCGCTCATTATTTTTTAAGGCCCTTAACTTATGTTATTAACACTTTAGATTTATTAGAAGGAGATACTCTCTCTCAGGTTCGTGTTGTTCGACCGCGAACCAATGATGAGTGGAGCGATTTAAGTTTACATGTTAATAAACTGCTCGATAAGATTGAGCTTTATGTAAAGGGTCAAAAACAGTTTGTGGAAGATGTTTCGCACGAATTAAGAACGCCGGTAGCGATTGTTGAAGGACATTTAAAGATGCTAAATCGCTGGGGTAAAGAAGATCAGCAGGTTTTAGATGAATCTATTTCTGCTTCGCTGCAAGAAATTACACGAATGAAGGAATTAGTCCAAGAAATGTTAGACCTTTCAAGAGCAGACCATGTAGACGTGGATTACAAAGACGAAGTAACCGAAATCACCACTGCAGCTTCTCTAGTCCACCATAATTTTGAAATTTTATATCCAAACTTTCATTTTTATTTAGATAATGAGAAAAGTAAAAAAGTTTATGTCAATATTTATCATCATCACTTTGAACAGATCTTAGTAATATTACTTGATAACGCTGTGAAATATTCGACAGATCGTCCGGAGATACATATTTCAGTCAGTCAAACCATGAATAAGGTTGAAATTGCTGTCCAAGATTTTGGAGAAGGAATGACAGCAGAAGATAAAGAGCGTGTTTTTTCAAGGTTTTACCGAGTGGATAAAGCACGAGCGCGTGCCAAAGGTGGTAATGGCTTAGGGTTAAGTATCGCTAAACAATTAGTAGAAGGCTACCACGGAAAAATTCGGGTGGAGTCTGTCTATCAAAGAGGATCGATCTTCTATGTTGAGTTTCCGATTTTAACGGACCAACACTTAATTTATAAAAGTGAAAGGATTGCCAAAGAACTTGCTAAAGAAGAAAAATAAAACGAGCCTCAGCACAATAATGTGGTGAGGCTCATTTTATGTAGATTTATTTATTCTTTCTTTGCTTTCCAGCATTTCTAGCTTTTGGATTTTTAACCGGCACAATACGGTCAGCATTTACTTTTTCTAATTGTTTTTTCGTTTGTCTCGCTTTTTTCTGTCGCTTTACTCGCGGCATATTTTGATACTTTTTGACTTTTTCATCAATATCTTTTTGAATTTTTGGTCGTGCAACCTGATTCATATAGAATTGTTGAGCTAAAGTGAAAAGAGAACCAGTGAAGAAATATAGTCCGATTCCCGCGTTAGAAATATAAGTGAAATAACCTAACATAATTGGGTTCATATACATCATTGATTGTTGCATTTGATTGGCTTGAGGATTATCGGAAACGGGTGTAGCTGTTCCTTTTTGCATTAACCAACTAGATAAGAAGGTAGTTGCTGCAACTAAACCAACTAATAGTAAACTCTTTCCACCCAAGTGAATACCTAAGAAAGAGGACTCTGCAATTTTATCGGATGTACGAACCGCTGTATAAACAGCTGAAATAATTGGCATTTGAATTAATAATGGTAAACAGCCAGAAACGTTCGATAACATGTTAATGTCATATTTTCCGTAAACTTGCATTAACTCTTGTTGCAGAGCAGCTTTTTCTTGTGGATTATCTGTTCCTTTCATTTCTTCTTGAATTTCTGCAATTTCAGGTTGGGCATATTTCATTTTAGCTGAGCTTTCCATTGATGATTTAGTCATCTTATAAGTCGATGGAAGCATAAACAAACGAGTGATTAGGGTAACTATCATGATTGCAATCCCATAAGAACCGCCAAAAATATCTGCTAAAAAGTCTAAGAAGTTAGCAGTTGGTACTCCTAAATATTCATAGATAGGTCCAGTTGGGTTACCCGATGCATCATAGCGAATACAGCCTGTTGCTATCAATGAAACCATCGAGATAAGAAAAATTAACTTCCAATATTTTTTTATAAATTTCATTTTTCACGCTCCATCTAATTGATATAATTAACGATATATTATTTTGTGTTATTTTACAACAAATACAATGACTTGATACATTCTAAGCTAAAATTTGTGGTTTATCAAGTTAGTAATCATATAAAAGAGTATTTCTAGAAGTTGAATTTTAATTGGTATAAGCCTTTAATAAACTTAGAAATACGATAATTTGTTCGATATCATTTATCATAAATGATATAATAACCCATGCACGAGAGTTCTGAAAGGATGTGATGTGAATGGCTCAAAAGAAAAAACAATCCAAGCGTCAGAGTCAATCACCCAATCAAATGAAGTACCAATCAATCTACTTATTTTTAGGTATATTAATTACTTTCTTAAGTTTAGTCGCTATTTTCAATTGGGGCATTATGGGTTTAATGCTAACTAATGGTTTTCGTTTAATGGTAGGTGAAAGTTACGGACTTCTCTTATATACCAGTTTATTCTTAGGTTCCATGATGATGCTAAAAGGAAGAGTAATTAATGTACCTTTGAGACCACTCTTAGGTGGTTTTTTAATTATAATCGCATTAGCAGGGTCTTTACACTTTATTGAGTATTACGATTACTTACAAAATAATACTCAGCAGTCGGCGTTTGAGCATGCATTTCGAATCTACCGTAAGGAATTATTATCTCAACAAAGTATTTCTAGCTTAGGGGGTGGATTGGTCGGAGCAGGTCTTTATGTCAGTATCGGATATTTATTTGGTAAATGGGGATCTTATCTCTTCTTCTTTGTTAGTTTCTTTATCGGCTTAATTTTTCTTTTAGATCGCCCTTTAATTACCGGTTGGCAAGCCATTCAGCAATTATTTAGCCAAATGACTAATCTTTTTAAAGAACTTTTTCCTGATTTTTCAGAACTTAAAGAGGTTTACCAAGATAAAGGTGATGATCTTAACGATGAACGAAACATCATCGCTGCTAGTCCATTGGAAGAAAATCCTGATGAGGTTATGAATATTGAAGGCAACGAACTTAATGAATCAAAGCAAGAAAAGCAAAATGTATTTACAACACTATTTAGTCGTTTCTATTCCTTCTTTATGAAAACAGAAGAAACACAAAGTCTTCCTCCAAAGGATGTTTCATTTAACAATCGAACAGCTTATATGCCAACCTTCGAAAGAGAAGACCAACCCGCTTTTAACCCCACCACAGAATATGAATTTAAGCCTTATCGTCAAGAAGATTATCAGCAAAAATCTTTAAACTCCAAACGTTTATCCCAAGAAGAAGGACGTGTCTTGGATTTAGACTTCTTTGATCAGATGCACGATCAAGAAACAGCGCATTCTCAAGCTGATAGTCAATCGATTGATTCAATGACAAAAGAGCAGCTGAATCCTTTACCAACGAAGGAAGTAGAAAGTCTAGAAGAAATTGAAACAGCCATAGCACAAGACGAAATGGCTGATGAGGCACTTTCTAAACAAACGCCTAATAAAGCAGATGTCTTAGCTACTGCTAGTCATTGGCAAGACGCTAGTAATCAAAGGCAAGCTCTAACTGACGATGACTTAGATCAGGTTTTAAGTAAGGAAGAACTACAAAAGCAAACCAAAACCAAACAAAAGAAATCTAAAACCTATCAGTTCCCTGGGAAAAAGCTACTAAAAAAATTACCAGTAGTCGACCAGTCGGAAGAATATCAACGTATTAATGACAATATAAAAAAATTAGAATTGACTTTTGAAAGTTTTGGGGTCGATGCCAAGATAGTGAAGGCCAATTTGGGTCCTTCAGTCACTAAATATGAAATTGAACCTGCTGTGGGAGTTAAGGTAAGTAAGATTGTGTCCTTATCTGATGACATTGCTTTGGCACTAGCAGCACGTGATATTCGAATGGAAGCCCCTATACCCGGCAAATCGCTAATAGGAATTGAAGTTCCAAATACCCAAGTCAGCCCAGTCGCCTTTAGTGAAATTGTCGATGCGGGCTTGGAATCTGATAAACTCTTAGAAGTGCCTTTAGGACGAGATATTTCAGGTTCAGTTTGTCTGGCTGACTTAACCAAGATGCCCCATTTATTAATTGCTGGAGCAACAGGTTCAGGTAAGTCGGTTGGTGTGAATGTAATTATTTGTTCTATTTTAATGAAGGCAAAACCTGAAGACATTAAATTTTTAATGATTGACCCGAAAAAGGTCGAATTAACCCTCTACAACGACTTACCCCACCAGTTATCACCGGTGGTTACCAATCCACGCAAGGCAGCTAGAGCTTTAAATAATGTGGTAGAAGAAATGGAAAGACGCTATGAACTATTTGCTACAAGCGGGGTGAGAAATATTGATGGCTATAACGAACAAGTGGAGAGTTGGAACAAAGAAGAAGGAACTGGCTACGAGAAATTACCGAAGATAGTCGTTATCATTGATGAGTTAGCAGACCTCATGATGGTGGCCTCTAATGATGTTGAAAATGCCATTATCCGTTTAGCTCAAATGGCGAGGGCAGCCGGTATCCATATGATTATAGCGACGCAAAGACCTTCGGTTGATGTTATTACTGGAATTATTAAGGCCAATATTCCTTCTCGTTTAGCCTTTGCTGTTTCTTCTGGAACAGATTCACGCACAATTCTAGATTCGGTCGGTGCTGAGAAATTACTGGGTCGTGGTGACATGCTCTTCCAACCCATGGGCAAGAATAAACCGATCCGAGTTCAAGGAGCTTATATATCTGATGAAGAGGTAGAGCGCATTACTGACTTCATCAAGCAACAAAGACAAGCCGATTATGATGATAATATTGTCGTCAGTGAAGACAGTGTCTTAAACTCAGAAGCCTCTGATGATGAATATTATCTTGAAGCAGTGGAGTTGATTAAGGAACAGGATACTATCTCTATTTCACAACTCCAACGCAAATTTAGAATTGGTTATAATCGTGCAGCCCGTATGATTGATGACCTAGAAGCACAAGGTTTAGTTTCCGCACAAGATGGGAGTAAGCCAAGGCAAGTCTTAATTGAATCAAATGAAGATTAATTTTTAGACCAAGGATGATTAAAATAGTTTTAAAAAAACATGGTCTATTAAAATAAATTTGTTACTGAAATTTATGCTATTATCCGATATAATATGAGGGACTATGAACATTAGCAATGGAGAAAGGAGTTTCGATCAACATGGATCATGCTGTTATCGAAATGCGAGATATTTCCAAGAAGTTTGGCGATTTTTTTGCAAATAAAAAGATTAATTTAGAACTTAAAAAAGGAGAAATTCATGCCTTACTTGGTGAGAACGGGGCAGGCAAATCAACTTTAATGAATATCTTATCCGGTTTACTAGAACCTAGCTCCGGTCAGATTTATATGAACGGTAAGGCTGTGACAATCGGATCTCCAAAAAGAGCAGTCGAGTTAGGAATCGGCATGGTGCACCAGCATTTTATGTTGATTCAAGCCTTCACCGTAGTTGAAAACATTATTCTAGGTGAAGAACCGACCAAGGGACTGGTGGTGGATAAGGCTCAAGCACGCGAAAAAATTGTTGAGCTTTCTAAAAAATATGGTTTGTCAGTAGACCCTGATGCTAAGATTGAAGATATTTCAGTGGGTATGCAACAACGAGTGGAAATTCTAAAGACCCTTTACCGTGGTGCAGATATTTTAATTTTTGATGAGCCGACGGCTTCTTTAACACCGCAAGAGATTGACGAGCTAATGGAAACAATGCATAAATTGTCTAATGAAGGCAAGTCTATAATTATTATTACGCACAAGTTAAAAGAGATTAAGCAAGTGGCTGACCGTTGTACTGTTATTCGCCGAGGAGAGTCAATTCAAACCGTTGATGTGGCTGAAACTTCAACGGTGGATTTAGCGAATATGATGGTAGGAAGAAACGTTAACTTTAAAACCGAAAAGAAATTAGCACACCCGACCGATGTAGCTTTGTCAGTTCAAAATATCCATATTGAAGATCATCGAGGCATCGTAGCTGTAGACAAGCTCTCATTTGAAGTGAAACACGGTGAAATTGTTGGGATTGCAGGGATAGATGGTAATGGGCAATCTGAATTAGTTCTGTCCATCACTGGTTTAATCCCACCTAACTCAGGTGAGATTTACTTAAATGGTGAGAATATTACCCACTATACAACGCGTCAAATTGCGCAAAAAGGTCTGGCTCATATTCCTGAAGACCGTCACAAATACGGTTTAATTCTCGATCGAAAATTAGAAGACAATATTGTATTGAAAGATTATTATCATTCGCCCTTTTCAAAGTCTAATTTCTTGAACTTTAAAGAAATAGAAAAGCGGGCAAAAGAACTAATTAAAAAATATGATGTCCGAACGGTCTCCGAAAAGGTCAATGCCCGTTCGCTTTCAGGAGGAAATCAACAAAAAGCGATTATTGCGCGTGAATTGGAGATGCATCCCGATATTTTAATTGCAGCGAATCCTACACGTGGGTTGGATGTAGGGGCTATTGAATTTGTTCACCAAGCATTAATCAATGAACGTGATAAAAACAAGGCAGTTCTGCTAATGAGTTTTGAGTTGGATGAAATAATGAACTTATCTGACCGTATATTAGTTATGTTTGATGGTAAGATTGTAGCCGATATCCCGGCTGCTGAAACTAATGAAGAAGAATTAGGTTTATTAATGGCCGGGACGCCTTTTGAAGAAGTAATGGCTAATCGTAATAAGAAAGAAGGGAGTGAAGGTAACTAATGTCAAGATTAACTAAAATATTTACTTCCGTAGCCTCGGTCATTATTGGTTTGGTTTTTGGAGCCCTTTTAATGTTGGCCTTTGGTTATGATCCAGTGACAGGTTACAAATTTTTAATTACAGGAGCTTTTGGTAATCCGTTTTCCATCGGTCAAACCTTCCGAGCAGCAGCTCCTTTAATTTTTACTGGACTGGGTTTTGCGGTGGCTTATACGGCTGGATCGTTTAATATTGGTCTTTCGGGTCAAGCCCTATGGGGTTGGTTTGTATCCGTAGGGGTGGCCTTGATGATGCCCGAATCACCTGCTTGGCTAGTCATTCCTTTGGCTATTATCGCCGGAGCATTAGCCGGAGCCTTGTGGGCAGCTATCGCCGGCGTTTTAAAAGCCTATTTTGGCACCAGCGAAGTCATCGTAACCATCATGTTAAATTATATCTCTATTTATTTTGTCGATTATTTAATTCGCTATGTCTTAACCGATCGAGCAGATAGAACGCCTTCAATTGGTCAAAATGCCAGCCTAAGAATGGAATGGCTCAGTCAATTAACTAAAAACTCCACCCTACATGGTGGGATTTTCCTAGCAGTGATTGCTGCGGTAATCATTGGCATCTTAATGTCACGCACGACGACTGGTTTTGAATTAACCTCAGTGGGTCTCAACCGTTATGCTTCTAAATATGCCGGAATGTCTGACAAGAAAAACATTGTGCTTGCCATGCTCATCTCTGGTGCCTTAGCTGGTTTAGGGGGCGTAATGAATGGCTTGGGTGAATTTGGATTCATTAACCTTCAAAATGGTGTGGCACCGGCTATTGGTTTTAACGGAATGGCTGTCGCTTTACTAGGAATTAATAATCCAATCGGTATTATCTTCTCAGCTATTCTCTTTGGTGCTTTAGAAACAGGGGCATCGACCATGGCGCTATTTGCTAAAATTCCTTCCGAAATCGTAGATATTGTCATGGGTATTATCATCTTCTTTATTGGAGCGAACTTTATTATTACTTATTTTAAAGATAAATTATTCCCACAAAAACAAAGTATAGCCACTAAAGCTAATTCAGAAGGAGGCGAAGTCTAATGTCAGTTAATCTGCTAACACTTATCGTTTCTTCAACCCTTGTTTATTCAGCTCCTCTAATTTTTACAGCCATTGGTGGTGTTTTTTCAGAACGTTCTGGGGTTGTTAACGTGGGGCTAGAAGGAATCATGGTTATTGGTGCCTTAGCTTCAGTTGTTTTTAACTTAAATTTTGCGGATCAATTTGGCGATCTGACCCCTTGGTTGGCCTTGATAGCAGGAGGTCTGGCAGGTATCCTCCTTTCAGCTATCCATGCATTGGCCACTGTCCATTTAAGATCTGACCATATCATTTCAGGAACCGTTATCAACTTGATCGCGCCAGCTTTGGGTGTCTTTCTAGTTAGAGTATTATTTGATGGTAAAGGTGAAACACCTTCCATTAGAGAGTCCTTTGGTTATGCGACTTTCCCCATTTTATCGGATATTCCTTTTATTGGACCGATTTTCTTTAAAGCTACTTCAGCCCCCGCTTATGCTGGTATTTTACTAGCGGGTATCGCTTGGTTCGTTTTATTCAAAACACCTTTTGGCCTAAGGTTACGCTCAGTAGGCGAACACCCTCAAGCAGCGGACACACTAGGTGTCAATGTTTATGGCATGAAGTATGCTGGTGTTTTACTTTCAGGCTTTTTTGGTGGTTTAGGTGGGGGTGTTCTAGCGAATACCATTACCTTGAACTTCTCACTTTCGACGGTTGCCGGGCAAGGGTTTATGGCGATGGCGGCCATGATTTTCGGTAAATATAATCCGCTTGGCGCAATGGGAGCGGCTATTTTCTTCGGCTTTGCCCAATCCCTAGCAGTTTTAGGGTCACGTATTCCTTATATTGAGAGTATTCCATCTGTTTACTTACAGATTGCACCTTACTTAGTGACAATTATTGTCCTGGTCGGAGTGGTTGGTCAGTCCAGAGGGCCTGCAGCTAACGGAATTACTTATGTCAAATCGAAATAAAATACTTAGACTGATCATGAATTCATCATGACAGTCTTTTTTAAATGAAAAGTTAGGAATGAAAAAGATGAATGGAAATAATAAACGTTATCAAACGTGGAATAAGCATTTAAAGGATCATTTTGGCGAAAAGGTCTTTAAAGTCTCACTGGACGGTGGCTTTACTTGTCCTAATCGTGATGGTACAGTTGCCTTTGGCGGTTGTACTTTTTGTTCGGAATCTGGTTCGGGCGACTTTGCTCAAAGTCGGTTGGATCCGCTACCTATTCAATTAGGAAAAGGGATCCAGCAAATGCACAAAAAATGGCCTAAAGTTCAAAAATACATCGCTTATTTTCAAAACTTTACCAATACGCATGCTCCCCTACATGTTTTAAAAGCGCGGTTTGAACAAGTCATTCATGAAGAGGGTGTGGTAGGCATAATGATAGCGACGCGTCCAGATTGCTTGCCTGATGATGTGGTTGAATACTTGGCAGAATTGAATCAAAAGTATTATATGTGGGTAGAATTAGGACTGCAAACTGTTCATGACCAGACCAGCGTCCATATAAATAGGGGACACGATTACCAATGCTACTTAGATGGTGTTGCCAAGTTGAGAAAACATCATATTCCTGTGTGTACCCATTTAATTAATGGTTTGCCTGGTGAAGACTACGCCATGATGATGGAGAGTTTGAAACGAGTAGTAAAAGAATCAGATATTCAAGGCTTAAAGCTTCATCTCTTGTATTTGATGGAAGGCACTAAAATGGTCCAAGATTATCAGACGGGGCGGTTAAGATTTATGACACAGGAGGAATATGTGCAATTAATCTGTGACCAATTGGAGTATGTCCCTCAGGATATTATTATTCACCGATTAACCGGCGATGCACCGCGTGAGCGATTGATTGGACCTCAATGGTCACTGAAGAAGTGGGAGGTCTTAAACGCTATTGATCATGAGCTTGAAAGAAGAGGATCCTATCAGGGGATGCGAAGTTAATCCATTAAAATAAGGCACCATGGGGTTAGATAGTGAACTTTATGGTACTTTATTTTTAAAAGATTTGATAACCAGCTTTTTGAAAAAGAACAAGAGAAAATAACCTCTTTTTATTCAAAGTATCGATCATTGCATCACTATTTTATTTCTAATAATAAAAGAATAAGGACTGAAAAAACTATCAGAACTTCTAATTAAAGAAACTACAGATCTCTTATTTCAAATTATTAAATATCTCTTGACCTGTCCCTTAGGGGGGCTGATATATTTGATTTAAAAGGAGGTATGTACTATGTTGATGAATGAAGTGAGAGAAAAAACAGGTCTAACACGTAAAGCCATAGAATATTATGAAGAAAAAGGATTTATTAGTCCAGAAAGAGAGTCGAATAATTACAGGATTTACACTGATGAGGAGGTTGATATACTGAAGAAAATATCTATTTATAGAAAATTAGGTTGCTCAATAGAGGAAATTGAAGGTATTTTACAAGAACCCAATAAGTCAATGTTAGCCACTATCATTCGAGATAGAGAAATAAAATCACAATTAGATAATAAAAGAGTTGAAATATTGAAACTACTCCTTGAGGGATTAGATATAAACACTTTAAAAGAACAATTGATTTTAATCGATCAACAGGAATCGATTTATTCTAAGTTAGTAAGAGTATTTCCAGGATATATTGGTCAAATTTTCTTTTTATCATACAAAGCTTTTTTAACAGATACGTTGAAAGAGGATAAGATAAAATATTATGAAGACTATATTGAATTTTTAGATACTATGCCTGACTTTGAGTTAGATGAAGATGAGAAGATAGCAATAGACCAAGCATCAAAAACCATTTCACTAACAGACATTGAAGAGGTAAATGAGGAAAAAATGAAGTCTATTTATAATGCAGACAAATGGTTAGAGGAAAACAAAGAAATGTTAGAAAGATATCAGTCTTTTAAGGAAAGTAGTGTTTACCTAAACAATCTAATATATCGTATTCAAGAAAAAATGAAGAAGCATATGCAAGATTCAGGTTATTATGAAAAAGCTATTCCTTTGATGAGAAAGTTTAGTCCAGCATATAATGATTATTATGAAGAGTTATTAGCAGCAAATCAAAAGTTGATAGATAAAAACATATAAACTCAAGTAGGGTAATTATCGTAAAAGGACGATAGAAATTAAAATCTATCGTCTTTTTTGTACCAAAAATCAGAAAGGAAAGATGGATAGGATAAGAAGCCCTACTTGATAAGCAAGGTAAAAATATAATAAAACACATGGCGATTGGAAATGAATGAATCCATTCGTTTTTTTAAGACATGAAATTTGAAAAAAGGCATGAAGTATTTAATAGTTGGAGAAAGTGGAAAAGGAAAGTCCACTTTACTCAATATACTATTTGGCAACCTCCAACCTTTGGACGGAAAAATATTGATTGATAATAAAGAATTGTCTTATCGTCAGTTAAGAGAAATTATTTTTTATAATAGTCAATTTTCTAATGTTTTTTCGGATAATTATGCTAATAATGTCACACTGTTTGATAGTTTTACAATAAAAGAAGAAATTAGTTTACCTGAAAAGCACAAAAATAAAATTTTAAAGAGTGATAATTGTAGTCAACTTAGCGGTGGACAGAAACAAATGATCAAATTGCAAAGAGCTATACTTTCTCAAATGCCTATTTTATTAATGGATGAACCATTTTCCGCGATGAATTCTGAACTCGAAATCGATCTCACTAAAAAATTAGTGCAATTAGATAAAACAATCATATTAGTCAGTCATAATACGAATCCTGATTACTTAAACCTATTTGATGAAGTTATTTATTTATAAAATGGGAAGCCGTCTTAAAGAGTTACATTTATCTGGGGTAGAATACATAAGTTTTGAGAATTGAGATTGTTTCCTTCTAAAAATTTAGTGTGTCTTTATAAAATCTAATTCATTTAAACTTTACTTCTACAAAATATAAGGAGTATAGCTTATAAAAGGAGCTCAGTAATGCAAGAACAGTTATTAGAGAAGATGAAGTTTAATTCACAAAACTATAATTTGGATGAAATAAAATGGTTAATTAATAATAGAGGTCATCCTAACTCAGAAAGTAGAGATAAATTAATCTGTAGGACTTTTGTCAGAGGAATGGCAAAAGAATTATTTTCAATAGATCAAGTTAGGTATATGATTGACCAATTGTTAGAGAAAGATTTTATTTTATTTGAAATTGATAAAAAAGGGGAAGCTACTTTAAAACGCTCTTTTTCCTTATTACTTCTCTCCTTAATTGTTACATACGACAATGAAAAAGGCTCAATATACTATAAACTTTTAGACAAAGAAGCGTTTAAAAAAATTGAAAATGATACCTTGACTTACTTTTAAAAAGAGTTGGATTTTTCGGGATATTCTGATCATTTTGGGTGGGTTCACACCTTTGCGCATGCTGCAGATCTAATGGTTGCAATCGTTAAACACCCCTTATTTAATAAATCGAATCTGGAAGCTATCTGGAAAGCGATTATGAACTACTTTAGAAAGATAGAAATAAAACCGGTAGATGATGAAGAGGACCGTCTAGTCTATATTATTAAAGAATTATTTGTTCATAACATTTTACACGAGGATAAATTCAAAGTGTGGATTAATCGAGAAAATTTTCCGCGAAGAAATAATAAAGAATATTACCAATGGTCGGCATTTCGTTCATTTTGTATGGCAATATATATTGAATTAGATCAGTTAGGTCTTGCTAGTGATGATCTAAAAAAACGTTTGTATGATCCTATAAACAGCTAATTAACCATTTAAACATTAAAAGTCAGAACTTATTATAATAACCGTATAGGGTCAAATTCTGCAGAATGTTTATCAAGAAGCGAGAGATACACTCTAAACTGGTGTTAGTTTTCTAACTTCAAATTATCTTTATATAAATTTTAGCATGGCGTATCGAATATGTAATGTGAACAATTTCAATCCAAATGTAAGCGCTTATTGATTATGTTTAAACTATTTGGTACAATATATGTGTTAAATTTGAAATTAACGATATTAGATGCTGAGAAGCTAGATGCAGTTTAGTTATATTTTTTAAAACCTTTAAAATTTAAAAGATTCTAAGGCATTAAACAAAAAATGCATCTTTTTTTTAAAAAGAAGTTTAGTTTTTTATTAGTAATAATTTCTTTTGTTGGGATTGCTCGTCCTCAAGTGGCAACCGCTGCACCTTCATTCAGAGTATTGAAGTATTACTAGTTTGATAGAAATATTTTTACTTTTACCTGTTCTAGTAAGAATTGACATTTTTATATTAATACAGCAACATGGACAAAATGTTAAATTATAATTGATAGGAGGAAATTATGCTCTCTTTAAAAAATGTATCAATTAGCACGAGGCTATCGGTATTAGAAAATGCATCCTATAATTTTTTAAATGGATTTATTTATGGAATTGTTGCTCCAAATGGGGCAGGTAAGACGACTTTGTTTCGTTCCATTGCAGGGTTAAAAGAAATTAATAAGGGTGAGATTCGTTTTAATAATCAAGCCGTAACTAATCAAAGAAAAAATTTCTTTTATTTAGAAGATATTGAATGGCTGGATCAAAACTTAACTGGCATGGATTATTTAAAACTTGTTCATTTAAAATGGGAATCTTCTTTAAATACTGAAGAGATTGTTCACTTATGTCGCATCGATAATTTTGTGAATGTGCCTATTCGAAAGTATTCCAAAGGCATGAAGCAAAAATTGATTTTTGCATTATATTTAATCAGTGACGCAGAATGTTATTTAATGGACGAAATATTGAACGGATTAGACAGTGATTCCAGAACGATGTTTTTTGAACTATTAAAGAAAAACCGAGAAAAAGATAAAATAATCATTATAACTTCCCATTACCTTGAAGATCTTAGGATCATTTGTGATTCTATCGTTTATTTGCAAGATAAACAATTGAAAGAAGGTGAAAAGTAATGATGGAAGTAATGCTCTTTATTAAGAAATTATTAAGAAGCCGTTTAAATGTTATGCCACTACTTATTCTTCTTCTGAGTATAGCTACCATCTTGTTTTTAAATTATAAATCCATTGATTATTTTTCTCTAAAAAACACTTTAATTGAAGAAAACGTTAAATTTGATAAAGATATTGTAGAAATCAATAGTTTAATTGATGGTCAAGATGAAACAAACGAGCAAATAAGTTCGATTGATCAAGAGAATTTAATCAATGCGAAAGATTTAAAAGAAAAAAATAAAAAGATTCTGAATGCATTGGAACAGAAGAACTATCAGGAAGCTTACACTATGATGGCTAATAAAATTTCTAACACGAGTTCAATTGTAGAAGGAAATTCAAAATTTTATGGGTCTTCGTATCAAGAAATCATGGAAGCTTTGAAACGTGATGAAAAATTTTATAACTATCTGTCAGCTCACAAATTAAAAGCTGATAATATCCAGCCAGTATTTGGAGCAACTTTTATGTTTTCTATATGGAATGAGTATATGCCTTTTCTATTTACCTTTCTTATTATTTTTATTCTCTCACAAATATTTGCTTCTGCTTTTCATGATAAACTAATGATCTATCGATTGATTCCAGATAATTATTTCAAAAGATTTATACGAAATACTGCTATCGGTAGTTTGATTTCTTCTACCATATTTTTCCTAACTCTTATATTCGCTTATATCCTAGCCAGTCTATTCTTTGATAAGGGCTCTTTTAATTATCCAATATTAATTTACAGTGAAAAATTAGCAGCCAGTTGGATTGCAATGAGCCGTTTAATTTCAAACGCTCTGATTCTACAGTTGGTATCAATTATTACAGTTATATCGACCATATACTTAATAGCAATGGTTTTTAAGGATAAGATGCTTACAATGTTTGTGGCTCTGATTGTTATTTTAGGGAGTATGAGTTTGTCGTATATTTTGGTTCCCTTGCAAAAAGTGGCGCATTTAATACCGTATAATTATATGCAATCTGTTGCTGTCGTGACCGGACAAATAAATAACCAAATAGAAATAAGTCATTTAAATTTTAATAGCGGTATTCTATCAAATATCTTTTGTATCTTAATAATCGTTGCGGTTATATTTATAATAGAATTTAAAAGAAGTAGCAAGCTAAGTAATTTCAAAGGAGTCAAAGATGAAAGTTTATAATCTTTCCTTATAGATTCATAAAATAGTTTAATAGGAATCAGTTAACAATGTAAGTCTTTGTCTAAAAAGATGGGAGCATTATATTAACGAGTGCTAGGATAAGGAATAATAGAAGGGGGCTGTATCATAAGTCTCAAACCGAAAAACCACTATAAACGTTGTTTAAACAATGTTTATAGTGGTTTTTATGGTATAATGAAGATATAAAAAAGCAGAAAGTTGACGCTTTCTGCTTCGCCAATGCCTCTCCTCTAACACAAAAGAAAGGACATAAAAAATGCACTTTCATTATAACACCAATCAATTAGCTTTGGAAATCTCTTATGCCTATATTCCTGAAGAAGCACATGTTGTCCACTTTATTGATGGCTTGGTCAACCAATTAGCCATTGATCATCCTTATGTGTTTGGTCGCCCGAGAGAATACCCTTTATCTGCCGTCTTAAAGCTCATTCTCTTTGCCTATACTCGAGAGATATTTACCAGTCGGAAGATTGAACGCTTTGCGGCTGAAAACCTACCGGCTCAATGGTTAACACAAGGTAGAGTCCCTTCACATACCACGATCTGCCGATGCCGAGTGGATGAGAGCATTCAAGACATTCTAGATGCTGGGTTTGATGGACTTGTAAACTATTTAATGGAACAACGTCTGATAGACGATGCTTTATTTATTGATGGAACAAAAATTTTAGCGAATGCGAATAAATATACCTTCGTCTGGAAAAAGAACATCATCCGTTTTGATGAAGCCAATGAAGCACAAATCAAAGAGCTGTTAAAAGAAACCAAAGTAGCCTATCAAGACATGACACTTCCTGAGGGAACAGACTTAACGATGGATCAGCTGGAAGAAGTGATGACACAGTTAGAGCGCTGTCTCGAAGCTTTAGAAAAAGAAGTGGAAGAAACAAAGAAACAATCGCCTAATCCGGCCAAGCAATCACGTCGTCGCTTAAAATCTCTCAAGCACCCACTCAATGAACGCATTGAAAAGAAACAAAACTATGAAAAACATCGTCATCTTTTAGGTGACCGTCATTCTTATTCTAAAACGGATACTGACGCGACCTTTATGCGGATGAAAGAAGATCCAATGCGAAACGGTCAAACTAAACCTGGCTATAACCTACAAATCGCCACCAGTAATCAATATGTATTAGCTTATGACATCTATCCCAATCCAACCGACACACGAACGCTTCAACCATTCTTTGAGACCCACCGTGCACTCATTGATTCGATGACTTATGTTTCGATGGACGCTGGGTATGGTTCCGAGTCCAACTATGCCTACTTAGAAGACCATCATCCCGATACCATCGCCATCATCCCCTATAGCACGATGTTAAAAGAACAGACAAAAAAATGGCAATCCGATGAAAAGAAAGTCTTCAATTGGACTTATCATGAAGCAGATGATTATTATATTGACCTTCAAGGGGTACGTTTCAATTTCAGTGCTTACCGTGAGCGAAAAAATCATTATGACGAGATTCAACAATTCAAAGAATACAAAGCTGAAACGCACACTTCAGGAGGCGAACGCATTGAAGCCGCATTTACTCCGAAAGGTTCCATCCGAAAAATCAGCGTCAATCCTTCTTGGGAATATTTTAAAGCTAAACAACGTGCACTGGCTGAAGAAGAAACCACCCAAGCCATTTATGCCCGCCGAAAAATCGATGTTGAAACTGCCTTTGGCTATCTCAAGGGCTCTTTAGGTTTCACCCGAGTCCACCTTCGAGGCAGACGGAAGGTGAAAATTGAATGAGGCATTGCATTGCTGGCATACAATATCAATAAACTGGTGTTATATATCCAAGAACAAGAAAAAATAAAGACCCGAGACAAAATGCGTGGACATTTTATCTCGGGTCTTATTTTAAAGGTTATAGCAAAAATGGACTTATGATACAGCCCCTGTTTGGTAAGCAATTTATTGAATAGTATAGTCGCAGCAGCCTCCTATGGTAGTGGCAAAAGATAGATTTAATTTAAAATAATCTTTTCGAAGTTTAAAATATAAGAGATGATAGCTATTTTTAACAACGACTTTAAAAAGAATTAAAACTAACATCATTTCTCATCTTTTTTTTCATATTTCTTTTTCTCCTGACGCCATACAGCATATTGAGTGCCTAAAATAGCACCTATATAAACAGGTATCGCACCTCCTATTTCACCTTTTAAAAAATAAAATACACATTCACCTAAGAGATAACCTAAAGTCGCCCCTAAAAAAGATTTTAAATGAGGTTTAAAATCATATTTATTCATAAACATTTTCCCCTCCATCAACTTAATTATTTATATTTTAACACAGTATAAAAACGTTTTCAAAAATCTTATATCTTTGAATAAAAAGTTTAAAATTAAATTTAGAACGATTGGAAAATACTCAAAAAAGAAAAGAGCGGTGACAGTATCGGTTTATCATTAGAAAAAAATTTATGCACCACGTGAACAAGTATTCGGACTTCAATGGTCATTGAAAAAGTGAGAGGTCTTAAACGCTATTTATCAGAAGTTAGAAGAAGAGGCGACTATCAGGGGATGCGGAGTTAATCCATTCAACTAAGGCACCATGAGGTTAGATAGTGAACCTTATGGTGCCTTATTTATATTATTTAAATGATAAATTATTCAACAATTTGATATATTTGACCGTTAAGGTCTTCAAAATCATTCCAATTCGATTGAGATTCCAGTGTCAGTATGACTTCTTCGTATTCATTGATGACTTCAATTTGTTCTTCTTCAGTTACTTGGTAATTGATGTTTTCTAATTTAATTGCTTCAACATCATTTTCATTGAGCTTTTCTAATTGAACATTTGCTTCTTTAGATAATTCAAAATCAGATGGATTTTGAATTTCAAGGTCTAATTGATTCACTAAATCTTGGCTTGGGTTTAATACATAAAGGGTATTAAAGTCAAAAAGATAACCTTGGTTACTATCATTTAAATAAAGAGCGCTTTGGTTAGGTAACTTCAGTAAATCTTCGATTTTGAGATCGAAATCAGAAATCGTTTCATTTTCTGCAATTGATAGGGTCAAAGGCGATTCGGTGTCCATCAATTGATAGTAAGCTGTGACTGTTGTTTGTTCGCCAGAATCTACTTCTTCATACTTAGGAAAAACTTCTTGATCAGGATCTAATTGGTAGTTGGCTGGTTCTAGTTTATTCATTGAATCTTCTTTAAATTGAGAGAAGAAGACTTGTTGATCCCAAGCGTGAGCATAATCCATTACTTTTTGATCAGAAGTATTTTCGAATTCATATTTGACAACCAGCATTGGTAATACTTGGTCTTGATTGCCAGCAGTAGCAGGTGCTAATAATGAAACATATTTAATGGTATATTCGCCACTTTCAGTTGTAAAGTTATAATTCAAAGGTAAACCTTCTTTTTCTTCTTCAGAATCTTCTTTTAAGTCACTTAAATGTTGAGTAAGCTTTTCGTGTTTTGAAGGGTCTTCGTTATTATTTTTAGTCTTAGTCTGGCTTTGCTTATTTGACTCAGAATCTGATTGGCTAAAAATCTCAGGGTAAAGCTTTTTGAAATTATTGTATGGCATAGTAATATCGCCACCTGTCGGCAGTTTTATTAAGTATTGAATTGCTGCTTCGCGTACAGCGTCTTTTGGAAGTTTTGTCAGCATTTCATCCGTAACACCGTAATAATGAAGGGAATATAGATATTCATCGTAGAATCCTTGATCAACTTTTTCAGCCGCTTCTTCGTAAGTATAGGATAGTCCTTTGTCTTTTGAATTGCTTGATTCCTTTTCAGTACTTGTTTGCTTATTTTCAACAATTTCAGGATATAACTTTTTGAAATGAGCATAAGGCATGGAGATATCGCCACCAGTCGGTAAAGCCATTAAATATTCAATGGCTGCTTCACGAACTGTTCCTTTAGGAAGTGATGCCAGCATTTCGTCTGTAATTCCATAATAATGCAATGAAGAAAGATATTGATCATAGAAATCTTCATCCACTCTTTTAGCGGCTTCTTCATAAGTATAGCTGAGGCCTTTTTCTGAGCTTTCAACTTCAGTTTGGTTTGCTTCAGTTGTTTCTTGCGCAGAAATATTTATCGGTAAGCTAGCTCCCGCCAGAGAAATGATTGACAGGGTAGAAAGTAAATTTCTTTTAAATGACATAATATAACTCCCTTTACATAAAAATTCGATATTTAAATTTTATCACAAAATACAGCTTTACACTATCAAAAAATTTTTACTTTTAATAGATAAATTAACCATTAATTACTATTGACAAATTTTAATCTATTATAGTAAGATGCAAACGCTCTATATGATATGAAAGAGACATCGTAATGGATGAACCAATTTAAAAACTAATTTTTTCTGAAATAAAATATATGAATAAAAATCTCTGAAAAATCCTATAAGGTCTCCATGTAAAAATATGACCTCAATTTAAAATTTTCCAAAAGAGAATTTATTAATCTATATTTTTGTTAAAATTAAAAAATTTGATAATGATTGATCATTGTAAAACTTTTATAGCTTTTCAATGAAATTTTAAAGGGAGGTAGGTTTTAAGTAGATGAAGAAAACAAACTCTTTTTTAAAGAAAAGTTTCCCTCTTTTAGCAAATTATGGAATATCATTAGCAGGAGATACTTTATATTTGTATGCAATTAATTGGTTTTTAGTTTCTCAAACTAAAACCACATCATTGTTAGGGACCGTCAACGGAATAAGTAGTTTTGTACTTCTAATCGCTAATATTTTTGCAGGCCCTATTGTTGATCGTTACAATAGAAAACATTTACTTATTTTCTCTGACTTAATTAGTTTTATATCGTGTCTTGTCTGTGCTTTTTTACTTAATGACTATGTCGAAGACAAGTTAATTTTAATCACTACAAGTTCAGTCTTGAGTTTGTCTATGGCAATAAATTCACCTTCAGCTAAAGCTGTTGTACCTAATGTTATCTCTTCTGAAAATATTGAGTCTTTCAATTCTTTGCAAAACACGTTATCAAGTGCTATTAAAGTTGTTTCGCCATTAGTTGGAGCATTATTATTATCTGTATTTAACAACTTTAATGTTTTTATTCTTATTAATTCTCTTTCTTTTTTAATTTCAGCGATTCTCATATCAACAGTTCCTTACAATAATATCAAACAAGACTCTAATAAACAGAGTTTTGTGAAAAGATTGGTTTCAGGGTTAAAATATGTAATAAATAAAAGAAAGATATTAGGAATCCTAATATTTCAGACTGTAGACAAAGTCCTCTAAATCACCAACCTATGGTGATTTAGAGGACTTTTTGATATATAATAAAAAGAAAACGGGTGATTTCTATGATGTCCACTAATGCAGAAAGTAAAACGTTCGAAGCACGTCATCAGATGGCTTTTCATGCGCTCGAAGACCTTGTTCCAGAAGAACATCTTCTGAGAAAAATTGATCGACATATTGATTTTTCTTTTATTTATGGACTGGTAGAAGATGTTTATTGCTTAGATAATGGACGTCCGAGCATTGACCCAGTGACACTGATTAAAATACCTATGATTCAATATTTATTCGGTATTCCAAGTATGCGCCAAACCATTCAAGAAATTCAGGTGAATGTCGCATATCGTTGGTTTTTAGGGTTATCTCTCACTGACCCAGTGCCACATTTTTCAACTTTTGGAAAAAATTATAAGCGTCGTTTCGAAGGGACAAGTATCGCCCAACAGATCTTTAGCCAGATTCTCACACAGTGTTTTGAAGCGGACATGATTGATTCTAAAGCTATTTTCATTGACGGCACCCATGTTAAAGCTTGCGCTAATGGTCGGAAATATACGAACGAAGAAGTACTTATTCAAGCCAAATGGTTGGCGGATGAAATGCTAGAAGCTGTCCAAGAAGATCGTGAGATCCATGGAAAAAAGCCTCTAAAAAATACAGAAAAGGAGTCCTCAACAAAATCCCAAAAAATCAGTCCTAATGACCCGGAGGCGGGGTGGTTTCATAAAGGAGATCATAAGCAAGTTTTTGCCTATAACATCCAAACAGCCTGTGATTGTAATGGATGGGTATAAAACACCCACAATCGCCCAATTCCTATTAAAACAAGAAATTACACCGGTGTTTCCTTATACACGGCCAAGACGTAAACGGGAGA